>JAAZBQ010000587.1 GCA_012513725.1 Chloroflexota bacterium | reverse complement strand
GTCTCGGCCAGGAAGGGCCGGTCGATGCCCAGCAGCTTGCCGAAACGCGCCGCCCGGCGCAGGATCATCCGCAGGACGTAGGCGCGGCCCTCGTTGCCGGGCAGCACGCCATCGGCGATGAGGAACGCGAGCGCCCGGGAGTGGTCGGCGATGACGCGGTAGGGTACCTCGTTGGCGTGCATCGCCTCTTCCGTGGTGCCCGCAATCTCGCGCGCGCGGCGCATGATCGGCTGAAAGAGGTCCGTGTCATAGTTGCTGGCCGCGTCCTGGAGGACCGAGGTGACGCGCTCGAGCCCCATCCCCGTGTCCACACTCGGGTGGGGCAGGGGGACCATCGACCCGTCGGGCAGGGCCTCGAACTGCATGAACACCAGGTTCCAGATCTCGGGCCAGCGGTCGCACGTGTCGCCCGGGCCGCAGGCGGGGTTCCCACAGGTGCAGTACGCGGGGCCGCGATCGTAGAATATCTCCGAATCGGGGCCGCAGGGGCCGGTGTCGCCCATGGCCCAAAAGTTGTCCTCGGCGCCGAGGCGGGTGATCCGCTCGGCGGGCAGGCCGGCGATCTCTTGCCAGAGCGCCAGGGCCTCGTCGTCCTCGACGTACACCGTGGGGTACAGCCGGGAGGGGTCCATCGCCAGGTCCTGGGTCAGGAACTCCCAGGCGTAGGCGATCGCCTCGCGCTTGAAATAGTCGCCAAAGGAAAAGTTGCCCAGCATCTCGAAAAAGGTGTGGTGCCGGGGCGAGGGGCCCACCTCCTCGAGGTCGTTGTGCTTGCCGCTGACCCGCAAGGTCTTTTGCGCCGAGACGGCCCGGCTGTAGGGGCGCGTCTCTTGGCCGGTGAACACGTCCTTGAACGGCACCATGCCGGCGTTCGTAAAGAGCAACGTGGGGTCGTTCCCCGGCAGGAGCGAGGCGCTCTTGACGATGGTGTGCCCGCGGTCTGCAAAGAAGCGCAGGAATCTCGCGCGAATGTCGGCGCTGGTGATCATGACGGTCGGTCTCCTGATGGGCTGGTCTGGCGGCTAATTCTATGCGAGAGGCAGTAGGGTGTCAATCATCGCAGGGTGTCCGCTCCCGTTCTCCCCGAAGCCGTGTCACCTACAAGTACCTCAAAACAACGTAACGTGACGGAAGGACTGGACGCCCAGCCCCCGGCGTCGAGGGCCCACAAACGACGCGGCACGCAAAGGATGTCCTCTGCGTGCCGTGTTCCGCTCCTCCGCGTGGCGTGCGCGGGGCGGGGCCTACGCCTGTGACCTCAGGCGGCCTCGTCGATGATCGGGCGCCGGGTCGATCGGCGGGTGCGCACTGCCTCCGCGTCCACCGTCCACTGATGGATGTCGGGCGACGAGGGGATTTCGTACATCACTTCCAGGAGGGTCTCCTCGATAACGGTACGCAGGCCCCGGGCGCCCATCTTGTACTGCAGCGCCTCCTGGGCGGCGGCGCGCAGCGCCTCCTCGGTGAACTCGAGCTCCACGTCGTCCAGCGTAAAGAGCTTCTGGTACTGGCGCACCAGGGCGTCCTTGGGCTCCGTCAGGATGCGCATCAGGTCCGCCTCGCTCAGGGGGTCGACGCTCACCACCACGGGCAGGCGTCCGACGAACTCGGGGATCAGCCCGAACTGCAGGAGGTCCTCCGGCCCGACCTGGCGGAGGAGGTCGGCGGTGTCGTCGTCGGCGCTATGCTGCTCCTTCTCGTCGCTGCGAGCCGGGCGATAGCCCATGTCGCCCTTGGTGTTGACGCGCTTGGCGACGTGCTTTTCCAGGCCGTCGAACGCGCCGCCGCAGATGAACAGGATGCTGGTCGTATCGAGCTGGATGAACTCCTGGTGCGGATGCTTGCGGCCGCCCTGGGGCGGCACGTTGGCCACCGTGCCCTCCAGGATCTTTAGGAGCGCCTGCTGCACCCCCTCGCCCGACACGTCCCGGGTGATGGAGGGGTTGCCGCCGCTCTTGCGCGCCGTCTTGTCGATCTCGTCGATGTAGACGATCCCGCGCTGGGCCCGCTCGATGTTATAGTCGGCCGCCTGCAAGAGGCGCAGGAGGATGTTCTCCACGTCCTCGCCGACGTACCCGGCCTCGGTGAGTGCCGTGGCATCGGCGATGCAGAACGGCACGTCCAACACCCTGGCCAGGGTCTGGGCCAGGTGTGTCTTGCCGCAGCCCGTGGGGCCGATCAGGAGGATGTTCGACTTGAGCACTTCGACGTCGTCATGCTCCTGGCCGACGGCGATGCGCTTATAGTGGTTGTAGACGGCCACCGAGAGCACCTTCTTGGCGCGATCCTGGCCGATGACGTACTCGTCCAGGGCCTGGTAGAGCTCCCGCGGGGCCGGCACGTCGGCCATGGTAAAAGGACGCTGGTCCGCGCTGCTTTCGCCGGCGCTCAGGATCTTGCGACACAACTCGACGCACGAGTCGCAGATAAAGACGGCCTCGGGGCCGGAGATCAGCCTGCCGACCATGTGCTCGGGGCGGCCGCAGAACGAGCAGTGCGGCTCAGCTGCCTGCGTCGTCATTACTCCTCCTCGGGCTTGACCATGTCGTCAGAATACAGCACTTCGTCGATCAGCCCGTACTTTTTCGCCGCCTCGGCGTCCATGAACAGGTCGCGCTCCGTGTCCGTCTCGATCCGCTCCAGGGGCTGATCGGTGTGGTGGGCGAGGATGTCGTTCAGCCGGCGGCGGAGGCGTAGGATCTCCTCGGCCTGGATCTGGATGTCGGTGGCCTGGCCGCGGGCGCCGCCCAGCGGCTGGTGCATGTGGATGGTGGCATTCGGCAGCGCCAGGCGTCGGCCCTTGGTGCCCGCCGCCAGCAGCACCGTGCCGAACGATGCCGTAGAGCCCACGGCGATGGTCTCGATCGGGCAGCGTGACAGGCGCATCGTGTCATAGATGGCCATGCCGGCATAGATGGCGCCGCCCGGCGAGTGGATGTACATATGGATATCTCGCTCGGGGTCCTCGTGTTCGAGGTAGAGCAGCTGTGCAACGATCAGGTTGGCGATGTTGTCGTCAATCGGGGTCCCGAGAAAGATGATACGCTCTTTGAGCAGCAGCGAGTAGATATCGTAGGCGCGCTCGCCTCGACCCGTCGACTCGATGACCATCGGTATCAATGCTCTGGCTGTCGCGTCCATCTTTCCTCCTATGCAACTTGAGGTGCGCCGCACGTGACCCTCAGGCCTGCGGCTCTTCGCCCTCGGGCGAGGCCTCGGCGTCCGGGGTCTCCTCTACCGCCGGCTCCGAGTCGGCGCCCTCCTCGGCGGCAGCGTTCTCGGGCTCCTGGTCCGCCGCGGCCCCTTGCTCTTCGGGCGTCTCCTCGGTCTCTTCCTTGACCTCCTCGGGCTCCGGCGCCAGGAACTCTTCGCGCCCGGCCACCGCCGCGACGAGGTGCTCGACCGTCTTGCGGCTCAGGGTATCGTTCTCCACCGAGGGGCGCACGGCGGCCCGGAGGCTTTCCTGCACTTCCTCGGAGCGGTCGCCGTACTGCTCGAGGATGCGATCCACCTCGGCGTCCACCTCGGCGGGCTCTACGTTAAGCCCCTCACGCAGGGCAAACTCGCTGAGGGCCAGTGCGCGCACGAGGCGCTCTTCGGCCCGGGGGCGAATTTCGGAGCGCAGCTGCTCCTCCGTCTTGCGCGTGAGGCGCAGGTAGGCGGCCCAGTCCCAGCCGTAGCCCTGCACCCGAGACTGCTCGTTCCGGATCATCGCGTCCACTTCTTGATCCACCGCGGCGGTGGGGTACTCGATGGTGGCGTGGTCGATCAGGGCCTTGAGGGCGGCCTCGGTCTCCCGCTGCTTCCGAGCGGCCTCTTGCTCCTCGTGGATGCGGTCGCGGATCGACTGGCGCAGCTCATCCAGCGTCTCATGGTCGCTGACGTCCTTGGCGAGCTCGTCGCTCACCTCGGGCAGCGTCTTTTCCCGGACGCCCTGGACGGTAAAGGCCAGGTGGACGTACTTGCCGGCCAGCTCCTTGCGGGGATGCTCCTCCGGGAACTCGGCGTCGGCCTCGGCGCTCTCACCGGCCTTCATGGCCAGGAGTTTGTCGACAAAGGGGAACGGCTCGTCCTGTGGGCTGAC
>JAAZBQ010000586.1 GCA_012513725.1 Chloroflexota bacterium | reverse complement strand
GTTCATCCCCGAGAACCCCTCCACCACCGAGTACCGCGACGTGGTGGTCGCCATCCGCGAGGTGGCCCGCTACTGCCAGGGCCTGGGCCTGTTCTTTAACTTTGAGACGGGCCAGGAGACGCCCACCACCCTGATGCGCACCATCAAGGACGTGGGTCTCGACAACCTGGGCATCAACGAGGACCCTGCCAACCTCTTGATGTACGGGAAGGCCAACCCGGTGGACGCCGCCGAGATCTATGGCGACCGGGTGCGGGGCGTGCACGTCAAGGACGGCCGCTACCCGACGGATGGGCGGCGCCTGGGCGCCGAGACGCCGATCGGCGAGGGACTGGTGGATTTCCCCCGCCTGGTGGAGACCCTGCGGCGCCACGGCTATGAAGGCGCCTGGATCATCGAGCGGGAGATCAGCGGCCCGCAGCAGATCGAGGATATCCGCAGGGCCAAGGAGTATCTCCTGTCCATCCTGTAAGCGATAGGCACGCCACCACCGGAGGGAAACGCATCTTGGAGCAGTACCGATTCTACGACTTGCGCGCCGGCCGCGGAGGAGAGGAGATCGACATCCTCTTTCCCGGCTGGCAGGCGGGCGACGAGCGCCTCATGGTGCTCAGCCCCCACGACGACGACGCCCTCCTCGGCGCCGGCTATGCCATCTCCGCTGCGCTGGCCCACGGCGCCGAGGCCCACGTGTGCATCTACTGTGACGGGAGCGCCGGCTATAGCGTCCCCGAGGACCGCGAGCGGATCGTGGCGGTGCGCCGGGAGGAGACCTATACCGCCTATGGCCTCCTCGGCCTGGGCCCCGAGCACGTCCACCGGCTGGAGCTCCCCGACTTTTCGGCCAACCAGTACCTGGGCTGGAAGCTAGCGAGCGGGGGGTACGGCGTCCTCCAGACCCTCCTTCCCCTCATGCGCCGCCTGCGGGCGACGCGGCTGTTCGTGCCCAACGGCTACCGCGAGCACCTCGACCACGAGGCCACCTACGACAGCGGGCGTTACGACGGTGTGCAGGTCGGCGACCCCGTCCTCGTCGATCTCGGCGCGCCATACCCTTTGCGCTCCACCGCCATCTATGCCGTGTGGGGAGACCTGAGCCCCGAGGACGCGCTCCTGCACGGGGCGCCGGTCGATATCCGCGCCAATCGCGCCATCGTCGCGGACTATGCTGTGGAGCAGACCCTCGCCCGGGGGCTGGCGGCGTGGCGCTCGCAGGCCCAGATCATCGAGGGGCTCCTGGCGGCCCGCCGCGAGCGAGATTGCGGGATGGGGATGCTGGAGGTGTACACGGCCTTTGACCCGCGGCCGCGGCTGGACTATGGGCCGTACGTCCGCCTGGTGCGCAACCTGGCCCAATCGGACGCCACAGGATGACCCCCGACGAGGCGCCGTCTCCCACAGCCCACGAGGCGCGCCGTCGGATGTCCACCGACGGCGCGCCCTCTCTGCCGGTGGGCGCCGAGGATCTGGCGCTGGCGCGCAGCCACCCCGCCCCGGGCGGCGCGTGGTCGGCGGAGGACTGGGCGGCCTACCTGGCCCTCAAGGAGCGGGTGCCCCCTTCGCTCCGGCGCTGGATCGGCGTCCGGGGGCGACGGGGGGCGACGGTCTACGACCTGGTGGGGCGGGCATTGGGGGGCCTCGTGCGAGGGGGCCGCGCCCTGCGCCGGGCGCTGCGGCGCACGCCCCGCCCGGCCCCGCGCATCGAGCGAGGCCCCGACGGCGT
>JAAZBQ010000585.1 GCA_012513725.1 Chloroflexota bacterium | reverse complement strand
GCCCCGCGCTGGGCGCGCCCCGAGGGCGAGCGGGGCAACCCCTACGCGCCTCCCGAGGACCTGGCCGACTATGCGCGCTTTGTCGGCGCCTTTGCCGCGCGGTACGGGGGGCGCGTGGCCGGCTACCAGATCTGGGACCAGCCCAACATCTCCCCGCATTGGGGGGGCGGCGAGATCGATCCGGCGGAGTACGTCGAGATGCTGCGCCTGGCCAGCGACGCCATCCGCGCGGCGGACCCCGACGCCGTCATCGTGGCGGGGGGCCTGGCGCCCAACACCGAGGCGGGCGGGCGCAACATGAGCGACGTGCAGTTCCTCCGGGAGATCTACCGGCGGGGCGCCTCGGCGTATTTCGACGTGGTGGGGGCCAAGCCGTACGGCTTTTGGTCGGGCCCGTACGATCGGCGGGTGGATCCCGGGGTGCTGAACTACTCCCGGGTCATCCTGCTCCGGGAAGAGATGGTCCGCCGCGGCGATGGGGCCAAGCCGATCTGGGGCCTGGAGGCCGGCTGGGCGGCGCTCCCGGCCGACTGGGCGGGCGCCCCGCCGCCCCAGGGGGCCGACACCCCTGACGTGCAGGCCCAGCGGCTGGAGATGGCCATCGAGCGGTTTCACCGCGAGTGGCCCTGGATGGGCTACCTGTTCATCGAGCACCTGCAGCCCGACGCGCCCCCCGACGATCCCCGGGTGGGGTTTGGCCTCCTGAGCCCCGCCGGCGAGCAGAGCGCCCTCCACCGCGCCCTGCGCGAGGCCCTCGCCGGGCCCAAGGTCGCCTATCCCGGCCTGGTCGACGATCCATCGGTCTACCTCGCCCCCATCCACGATATGCCCCTCACCCAGCTGCGCTTCTGGGGGACGGCGCTGGACCTCTCCGTGGAGCAGGGCCTGGAGACCGGCGCGCTGGTGGTGCGCCGGGAGGGCGCCGCCGACGCGTTGGTGGCGCTGGACGGCCCCGCGGGGAGCGTGGAGCGGGTGCGGGTGGCGGCGGGGCTGCCCCTGGGCGAGCATCTCGTGCAGATCCGCGGCACCCCGGCGCAGCTGAGCACCATCCGGAGCGTGGCCGTCTTCCGGTACGAGCGGCCCTGGGGGCTGTGGCTGCGCCTGGCGCTGTGTGGGGTGCTCTTGGCCTGGAGCGGCGCGGGCGCCGTCGGCGCCCTGCGGGTCCTGCCGGTGGTCGGCGCCTGGCGCGGGGTGCGCGGGTGGGGCGAGCGCGTGCCCGAGCCGGCCCGCTGGGCGCTCCTGGGGGCGGTGCTCTTGGCCGCGATCCTGCTCCCCGTGCCGCGCCTGCGGTTGGTGGTGCTGGCAGCCTACGGCGGGTTGGCGCTCCTGTGGCCCACGGCGGGGCTATACGCCGCGGTGGCGGCCTTGCCCCTGGCGCCTGTTACGGTGGACCTCGGGGTGGGCGCCTTTTCCCTCACCGAGATCACCCTCCTGGTGGCCGCCGCAGCGGGGGCCTGGAACGCCCTCCTCCGCCCGGCTGCCGACCTGCGCCGCGCCGTGCGCCGCCTCCGGGCGCGGGTCGGGGCGGTGGACGTGGCCGTGGGGCTCCTGGTGCTCGTGGCCCTCGTCGCCAGCGCCCGTGCCGAGTACCAGCGGGTGGCCTGGCGCGAGTTCCGCGTGGTGATCGCCGAGTCGGCCGTGCT
>JAAZBQ010000074.1 GCA_012513725.1 Chloroflexota bacterium | reverse complement strand
TTCGCATGAACAGGAGTCTGGCCGGTCAATGGATCACCTCTGGGAGAGCGGCGGGAGCGCCGCTCTCCCCACGTTCGCTACTGGAGCGGTGAATAGGCCGTGGGGGCGAGCATCTTGCTCGTCACCCGGGCCACGATGGCGCCATTACGCTCGCTCTCTGCCTTGGCCTGCACCCACTCGGGATCGGACCGGAACCCCGCAAAGGATGCCTCACGGGCCGCCTCGTCGTGGTGCGCCAGGACATACACCAGTTCGTCGGCAGGCTCACCAGCCTCCACGGTGCGCCAAAAGCCCACCACCTCCATGCCGTGCTTGCGGAACAGGCGCAGCGTCACCTCGGAAAAACGCCGCTCGATATCGGCCATGCGTCCGGGGACGATAATGTAGGTGCGTAGTTCGTAGATCACGGTCTCCTCCTCGAGCGGCCTCCAAAGGGGCCGCGGGCTATCGACATCCCTACTATCGTACCCTACCCGCCAGGGCGCGGTCAAACGCTCTGCGGCACCCACTAGCGGTTCTGCGGCTTCTCCTCCGGGAGCAACCGCCGCTTCAGGCGGGCGACCTCTTCCGGACGAAGACCTGCGCCGCGAATGTATGCCTCCACACCCCCATACCGCACGCGCAGGTGCTCCAGGAGCCCTGCCATCGTCTCCGGTTTGGTCGTGGGCCGTTGCCAGAGCCCGTCTTGGCCGTCGCCGTCGGAACCGGCAACCTGGGCTTTCCACAGGGGCCACAGGCGTTCCTGGCTCTCGGCATAGTCGGCGACGATCGCCTCCTCGGGCACCCCGGCCAACCCGAGCAGCAGCGCCGACATGATGCCCGTGCGGTCCTTGCCCGCGTGGCAGTGGATCACCACGCCACCCGGCGGGGCCCCGTCGATGGCGCGTAGCACCTGGGCAACCTCCCCAGGGTAGTGATCGAGGATCAGGGCGTACACCTCCAGGTGGCTGGTGGCCCGAGCGATCTGGGCGCTGACCTCCGGGCGGTACCCCTCCAGCGGGAGGTTGTGGACCGCGAGCCCCCCCGGCTCGCCGCGGATGGTGGGTTCCTCCTTGACCTCGTGGGGGCCGCGCAGATCGATCACCGTGCGCACGCCGTAGGCCAGCATCGCCCCTCGGCCGGCCGGCGTCAGGCGCGCCAGCAGATCGGCACGGACGATCGATCCCCAGCGGGTCTTCCCACCGCCCGCCAGCGGCAGGCCGCCGAGATCGCGGACGTTGTAGCAGGCCTGCCAATCCAGGTGGCGCGCTGATAGCGCCCGTCCCTCGCTCACAGTACACCCCTTCCGTTACGTTCGGAGCTCCTCCCCCTAGTATACGCGCTTTCCTGCGTGCCTGTTCCGCCGAACGGCGTCAGGTCGGGGCACGCCGGTGTGCAGCGCCTGGGCAAGAGTGGTATGATGCAGCGCATGCACACACCGAGAGGAGCACCGCGCGATGCAGATCACGGCCGTCAAGACCTTCCTGGTGGAGGGCATCAAGTACAACTGGACGCTGGTCAAAGTAGAGACGGACACGGGCCTGCACGGCTGGGGCGAGGGCACCAACTGGCCCGGCTCGCCCCTGGTAGAGGCCGCCTGTCGCCACGTTGGCGAGCGCATCATCGGGCTCGATCCACGCCGGATCGACTTTGTCTGGACCAAGTTCTACCGCGACATGCACTGGATGGGCCAGGCGGGCCCGCTCCTCTCGGCCATCAGCGCCATCGACATCGCCCTCTGGGACATCAAGGGCAAGAT
>JAAZBQ010000073.1 GCA_012513725.1 Chloroflexota bacterium | reverse complement strand
CGCTCCAGGAGGACCTTGGCGTGCTCGTCGGACATCTCCAGGTGGCGCCATCCGTGCGCGGCAAAGGTCTGGACCATCTCCTCGGGGGTCTGATCCATCAGGTAACTGGTCCACATACTCGGTTGCATGCGCTCGTCCTCCCCATCCCTCACGCGCGGCCGCCGTTCACGCCAGCGACTATAGGGTCCCTCCGGCCGCATGTCAACGGCGGGGAGATGTGGAGTGCGGCCAAGCGGCAGCACCCTTCGGCGGATCCTTCGGCAAGCCTCAGGGCAAGCGACGGCCCCGGCCGCCCAACGCCCCAAGCCCATCTGCCCACCTCGACCTGATGTGGTCTTTTATGGGCTGCGGCAGTCTTGCTGCCGCTTTTCCGCGCTGTACTACACTACCGGCTGATGTCACCAGGCCGGCCGCGTCTCCTGCGAGGCCAAGAGCCCAGAGCGCCCTCTCTCCGACGAGACGTTCATCCCCCCGCACGCAAAGCGGCAGCAAGCTGCCGCAGCCCATAGAAGAGGCCGATCGGCATGTGGTGTCGCCGTTGTAGGAGCGCTGGTGTGCGCCCCGCGCACATGACGACTCCACATGGGGCGGCGGACTCGACCTGCAGGGGACTTCTGGGGTACGATAGCCCCGTTGCGCACCGGCATCCATACATCCAAAAGGAGCACCATGCCAGCCATCCGAGCCAAGCTGATGTACACCGGCACAGAGGTCATCGAGAACGCAGCGATCCAGTGGGAGGGCGACCGCATCGCCTCGGTGGGAGAGGCCGCGGGCGAGGTCCTCGGCGAGTACCCCGTCATCACGCCGGCCCTCATCGACGCCCACTCCCACATCGGCCTGATCCGCGCCGGCGAGCCGGGCGACGAGGCCGAGGCCAACGACCACATGGATTCTATTCTGGCCCACGCCGACGTGCTGGACTCCATCCAGATGGACGACACGGGCTTTGGGGATTCCATCGAGTGTGGCGTGCTCTATTCCTGCGTGCTGCCCGGCAGCGGCAACATCATCGGCGGCGAGTCCGCCGTGATCCGCAACTATGGCGCCCAGACCAACGCCGCCCTCGTCCGGCGGGCCGGCATCAAGGCCGCCCTCGGCTACAACCCCATGCACGTCCGCGAGTGGAAGGGCACCCGGCCCTTTACGCGGATGGGCGCCCTGGCCATCCTGCGGGCCAAGCTCCACGACGTCCGCGAAAAGATGAACAAGCCGGTAAAAGAGTCCGAGGAGCCTATCACCTATACGGCGGAGGAGACCGTACTACGCGATCTGCTGACCGGCGAGCAGCGGCTGCGCGTACATGTCCACAAGGCCGACGATGTCGCCGCGCTCCTCCGCCTGGTGGATACCTACGGGATCAAGGTGACGGTCGAGCACACCTGCGACGTCCACAACGCCGGCGTCTTTGAGGAGCTGCGCGAGCGCGACATCCCCGTGATCTATGGTCCCCTGGACACCCTGGCCTACAAGGTGGAGCTCAAGCACGAGCACTGGCGCAACATCGAGCACCTGATCG
>JAAZBQ010000584.1 GCA_012513725.1 Chloroflexota bacterium | reverse complement strand
TACGCCGCGCAGGGGTGCGACGTGCACCTGGTGACGGCCACCCGGGGCGAGGCCGGTCAGATCGCCGAGGGTGTGGCCGCCAACCCGGCCAACCTCCCCGATATCCGCGAACAGGAGCTGCGCTGCGCCTGCCGGGCCTATGGCATCGGCGAGCCGCACCTCCTGGGCTTTACCGACGGCCAACTCCCCATCGCCCACCAGGGGCAGGCCGTCGGCCGCCTGGTGCGGCTCATCCGCCAGGTGCGGCCCGACGTCCTCATCACCTTTGGGCCCGAGGGGATCTATGGCCACTATGACCACATCGCCGTCCACCGCTGGGCGACGATCGCCGTGGAACTGGCCCGGGATCGCGACTGCTTTCCCGACACCCCCGGCGCCGAGGGGGCCGACTGCCGGCCCCACGAGGTGTCCAAACTGTACTACCGGGTGATGCCCGAGGCCCAGCTCGACGTCATGCGCAACGAGAACGGTCGCGCCGCGGTGATGATGGACGGGGTGCCTTTTCCCTTTGTCGGGTACCCGGATGCCCAGATCACCACGGTGGTCGACGTCGCCCCGTACGTCGATGCCAAGGTGCGCGGCATCCGCTGCCACGCCTCCCAGATCCCCAGCGGCGCCGCGGAAGAGTGGGAAGCCATGATGCAGGACCCCGCCTTTCGCTACGAGTACTATATCCTGGCCCACTCGACCGTTGGGTGGCCCGATGGCCAGGAGGACGATCTCCTGGCCCGCCTGGGGTAGGGCGCTCCGACGTACCCGGTTCATCTCGCCGGGAGGCTCTCACGGGCCTCCCGGCGCGCCGTTCCCCGCCGGCTGGCAGGCGCCGCCCCGCCCGGCACGCCGCGGTAGTGCGCCCGGCTCCCGCCCCAGCGGTACCCCCCGGGGGGCATTACGACTTTTGTCAGTGTCGTGCCCCGCCCCGCCCGGTACAATAAAAGGGAGACGTCCGGAACAAGTGGATCGACCCTTCCGCCAAGTCCCCGTCTCCGCTCCCACATGGACCTCTCCGCACCCTTGCCGCCGCACACCCATCCGGCGTCCCGTGGTGACATCCGCGGCCCGGCGGTGTGCCGCGCCGCGCAGTAGTGTTGTGGAGAGGGAGTCATGTCTGATCAACAGGAATCGCGCCACGTGCTGCTCACCGGCAGTGTGCCGCTGGGCAGCGCCGAGGAGGTGTTCCTCACCGTGGCCGACACGCTTGGAGAGAGGGCCAAGTGGGTGCCGGACGGTGAGACGGGCGAGCGCATCGGCTGGATCGGTTTTCAGTCAGAGCGCCTCGCCGCCGTGCCAGAGCTCGAGCTCGTGCCCAAGAACGAGATCGCGTACGCTCAGGAGTTGCCCACCATACGAGTAAAGGAGGGCGCCAAGCCGGAGGACATCCGCATCACCAACCTGGGCTATGCGGAGGCGGCCAAGGAGTCGTTCCAGGTCTTTGACCGGCTGCAGCAAGAGGGGCGCATCCCCAAGTCGTGGAAGTTCCAGGTCTCGTTGCCCACGCCCCTGGCCACCGTCGGGGCGTTCCTGCAACTCCAGGATCAACAGGCGGTAGAGCCCGCCTACGAGGAGGCGCTCCTCAACGAGCTGCAGGAGATC
>JAAZBQ010000583.1 GCA_012513725.1 Chloroflexota bacterium | reverse complement strand
TACCTGAAGGTGGACCACGCCGAGGCCGAGCACCTCACCGGCCTGGGCGACCCGGCCGCCGCCGCCCGACGGCTGGCCGAGTACGGGCCCCGGGAGGTGGTGTTGACCCGCTCGGAGGGCGTGCTGGTGTGGGCCGAGGGCCAGGTGCACCGCGCCCCGTTCACCCCGCGCTCGCTGGCGGGACGCACCGGCCGCGGCGATACGTGCTTTTCCACCTACGTCGGCTGGCGCCTGGACCACGGCGCCGCGGAAGCCGCCCGCCTGGCCGGCGCCGTCACCACGCTCAAGCAGGAGAAACCCGGCCCCTGGAGGGGTCCCCTCTCCGCCGCCCGGGAGATCATCGAGGCGGGCCGATGACACGTACGCCGGTGCTCCTCATCCACCACGGGGCGAACCGCGGGCGCCTCTACCCGCAGAACTCCCTCGGCGGGCTGCGCCACTGCCTGCGGGCCGGCGCCCGGGTCGTCGAGGTGGACATCACCCCCACCGCCGACGGCGCGTTCGCCGTGCTCCACGACTACCTCCTGGACCACACCACCACCGGCAGCGGGCGGGTCGCCGCGCACACCGCCGAGGAGCTGCGCGGGCTGTGCCTCCTCTGGCACGGGCAAGCGAGCAGCGAGCGGGTGGCCCTCCTGGAGGACGCCCTGGCCCTCCTCGCCGAGCAGCCGGCCACGGCCGAACTGCAGCTGGACCTCAAGCCGGACGAGCCGCTCCCCACGCCCCTCCTCGGTCGCCTGGCGGACACCCTGTCGCCGCTCCGCGAGCGGGTGCGCATCACCACCGGCGCCGACTGGGCCCTGGGGCGACTCCACGCGCTGGATCCGCACCTGCCCCTGGGGTTCGACCCCGGATGGTACCTGGACGCGCGCCCGGAGCCCTACGAGCCCCCCGAACCGCCGTTCCACCTGGGCGCCTATGGGTACTATGACGAGCATCCCCTCGCCCGGCACGTTTGGGGA
Organism: Chloroflexota bacterium; assembly: GCA_012513725.1. Taxonomy (GTDB): domain Bacteria; phylum Chloroflexota; class Anaerolineae; order UBA1429; family UBA1429; genus JAAZBQ01. The sequence goes on along the minus strand of JAAZBQ010000583.1, from coordinate 1,072 downwards.
ACGCCCGCCGAATACCTCGAGGCGCGGGCCGAGTGCCTGTGGCGCCAGGCGCCCTATGCCGGGGTCTGGTACCTCCACGGGCGGCTGGTCGAGCGCTCCCTAGACGATGGGTTCGACTGGATCGCCTGGCTCCACGCCCGCGACGTCGAGGTGGACGTCTGGACGCTGGACCCCGAGCACGCCGACCACGTCGAGGGCGCCCGGCGCCTGGTGGACCTCGGCGCCGATCGCCTCACGACGAACGACGCCCCGGCCCTGGCCCAGGCGCTGGGCTGCGCGGTGTACTAGCGCCTGGCCCTACGAGGCCGGCGCGATCCGCCACACCGCGCCCGTGGAACCGGAGGGGCCGCCGCTGGCGGTGGTGAGCACGTACATCTCGCCCGCCGGATCCTGGCCAAAGGCGAGGACAAAGCCGGTCGGCGCGTCGGCGACGGGGAGCATGTCCAGCGTCCAGCCGGTCTCCGAGGCCTCATCCCGCGAGGCAACGAGGAGCGTCGGCGCCCGGCTCCCGCTCAGGCTGCCCGTCCAGTCGCCGAACACGTGGCGCCCCACGAGGCCCGGGAGGCCTTCCCCCCGATACACGTACCCGGCGATCACCGAGTTGCCATAGCCGGTTTCGGTGCCCGGCTGGCCGTACTCGACGATGGGATCGATGAGCGGCTCGCCGTCTGCGCCCACGTCGGGGCACTCGGCGGGCGGGCTGCCCGGGCTATCGGGCGAGAAGCAGTGGAACCCCTCGCGGATGCGCCAGCCATAGTTGCCCCCGGCCTCCACGATATCGAGTTCCTCCCAGAGCGCCTGCCCCACGTCGCCTGTGAACAGCGCACCGTCGCCCCCCGCGTCGAACGCCATGCGGAAGGGATTGCGGAACCCATACGCCCAGATCTCGGGGCGGTAGCCGGCGGCGGCGGCCTCCTCGGAGAGGAAAGGGTTGTCGGCCGGGATGCCATAGGGCGCCTCGCCATCCACGTCTATGCGCAGGATGCTGCCCAGGAGGTTGGTGCGGTCCTGGCCGTTGCCGATATCCGAGTGCCCCTGGCCCACGTCGTGCGCCGCGCCCCCGTCGCCGAGG
>JAAZBQ010000582.1 GCA_012513725.1 Chloroflexota bacterium | reverse complement strand
GGGCTGAAAGGCAGTCCCCGCTTCATCTAGATGTCCTCCAGCGGTAGCGCGCGGGTAAAGCGGCTGAACAGGAACAAGAGCACCAGCATCATCACGAGCATCACCAGACTCATCACCGCGCCGAGCGGCCAGTTCAGGGCAGAGCGGAACTGATCCTGGATGATGCTGCCGTACATCGTGCCGCGCACGCCCCCCACCAGGGCCGGCGTTACCCACTCGCCAAGGGTGGGGATAAAGACGAAAAAGAACCCCGCCACCACGCCGGGCAGGCTGAGGGGCAGGGTCACCCGCAGGAATGCGTGCCACGGCGGGCAGCCGAGGTCCGCGGCAGCCTCCAGCAGATGGCGATCCATGCGCTCGAGGGCCGCAAAGATGGGCAGAGCCACGAACGGGATCCACGAGTACACCAGGGTCACCACCACGGCCGCGCGGCTGTAGAGCAGAATCGGCTGCGGCTCCGCCAGGATGCCGATGGAGACCAGGAACGAGGAGAGGAGCCCCTCGGACCCCAGGATCAGTTTCCACGCCAGCACCCGCAGCAGGAAGCTGGTCCACGCCGGCACGAGGAGCAGGGTCAGGAGCGACGAGCGCCGCTCGCCCGCGCGGAACGAGAGATAGTAGGCCACCGGATAGGCCAGCACCACGCAGAGAAGGGAGGTCTGCAGCGCGATCAGCGTAGAGCGCAGCAGGAGCTCCTGATAGGCGTCGTTGGCCAGGAACTGCCGGTAGGCTTCCAGGGTCAGGATGCTGCGCTCGGGGCCAAAGCTGCCCGCCCGGAAGGAAAAGGACGCCATCGCCACCATGGGGATGACGAAAAAGGCCAGTAGCATGGCCGCTGGCGGGAGCATGAGCACCAACACCCGCGTGCGTGCATTCATCGATCGAACACTCCAGGTATGCCGGTCACCCGCCGCGGCGGGTGACCGGGTGAGCCAGAACAACCCAACGGGGCGCTACTGCGCCGCCTTGACCTCGCTCCACAGCGCCGTCCAGGCCTCCCGTTGCTCGGGCGTGAGCGCCTGGAAAAAGACAGTGTTCGCTAGGACATCCGGATCCTCGAGGCCCATCAACGCGACGAACTCTGGGTTGGTCTGGGCCAGTGCCTCGCGGTTCGATGCCCCATAGGCGTACTGGTTGGCCATCTCGGCCATCGATGGCGTCGAGAGCATGGCATCCAGGTACTCGTGGGCCAGGTCGGGGTTCGTGCAAGACTTGGGGATGGCGTACCCGTACACCCAGCCCAGGCGGCCCTCGGCCGGCGTGATGTACTCGACAGGGACCCCCTCACCGTGGACGGCGACCCACGCGTCGGGCCAGGTATTCGCCGCCACCCACACGTCACCGGAGGCCACCTGCTGGTTGATCTCCGTATAGTCGGTCCAGTAGCCCAGCAGGTTCGGCTTCAGGTCGATGAGCTTCTGCTTGACCTGGGCGAGCTGGTCGTCGGTCATCGCATAGGGGTCGAATCCCAACACGGTGGCGGCCACGACCACGGCGGCCTCGGCCGAGTCAAAGATGGACACATGGCCCTGGTACTGCGGATCCCAAAGATCCGCCCAGGAATCGGGCATCTCGGCGACCTTGTCGGTACGCACCAGGATCGAGTTATACCCCCACTCCCAGGGCGCCAGGTACTGCACGCCGTCCACCTGGCCAAGCCTTGCGAGTTCCGGGTCGATCTGATTCCAGTTCGTCAACTGGGTCGCATCGATCGGCAAGAGCAGGTCGTTCTCCACGTACAGCCGCACCCAGGAGGAGTTGGGATGCACGAGATCGGCCTGATAGCCGCTCTGGAGCTTGGCAAAGGCCTCGGGATCGTCGGCAAAGAACGTCCACTCGACGGGGACATCGGGATGGGCATCCTTGAAGCCCTGCCAAAAGACCTCCTGCTCATAGCCGGACCAGTCCAAGACGACGAGGCGCTCCTGGCCGCCGGACGCAGCACAGGAGACCGTGGCCAGCAGCACGACCAACGGGACCACCAGGCGCAACAGACGCTTCAACATGTCGTTTCCTCTCCCTCACATAGCAGGCGTTACGCGGCGGCAGATCCGCCCCTCGCGCGCGAACGGAGGCGTCGACGACGCGAGACAGAACATGGCCGAGGTGCAGCAACCGACGGCCGACCGCCGCTCGCCACGAGACCGACGGCCAGGGCCGTACGGCACGAGGTGACGCCAGCGATCGATCATGGTCGGGTTGCCGAGAGGAGGGGACCCGTGCCGGCGCCAAGAGAGGCGTGGGCTGGAGTACGGCGCTTGGCGGCGCCCAGGGGGCGCCACAAGAGGGCGGAGGCACGCGCAGCAGTGTTGCACTCTCTGCGTGCCGGTGTGGGAGAGCAGAGCCGGTGCGGTCCGACAGTCGGCCATGCGGCCGATTGCCATCCCCTGCCCGGTGGAGCCCTGCCACGCCGACGCGACAGGGACACGTTGCTGCGGGTTCCGCGAGTGCAGTGGCGCCGCGTGCTCGTCTCACCTCAAGCGGCGCCCGGAGACCT
>JAAZBQ010000581.1 GCA_012513725.1 Chloroflexota bacterium | reverse complement strand
CGGGTGCTTGACATGGGCCGCCGCCCCGGAGCACAATGCGCCCGCTGAGACGCTCGTTGCCGGGGATCGGCCAGCGAGGGCCGTCCGGCGGAGGATTCGCATCGCCGAATGAGGGAGCGAGGAGGACCACACCATGGCCAAAGGCATTGCAGGAGCGCAGCTATACACCGTTCGCGAGTACACCAAGACGTTGGACGACGTCAAGACGACCCTGAAAAAGGTCGCCGCGGCCGGCTACAAGGCCGTGCAGGTCTCGGGTTTTGGCCCCATCGACCCCAAGGACGTCGCCCGCCTGATGCAGGATAACGGCCTCACCGTGGCCGCTACGCACGTCGCCTGGGACCGCTTTCTGAACGACCTGGACGCCGTCATCGAAGAGCACAAGCTATGGGGTTGCAAGCACCCGGCTATCGGCGGGCTCCCGGCCGAGTACCGCTCGGCGGATGGCGTCAAGCGCTTCAAGGACGAGCTGACCCCCATCGCCGAGAAGCTGGCCGCCGAGGGGATGGACTTTTCCTACCACAACCACAACCACGAGCTGGCCAAGTACAACGGCCGCACCTGGCTGGACATGCTCTACTCGGAGATCCCCGCGTCGGTGCTCAAGGCGGAGATCGACACGTACTGGATCCAGGCCGGCGGCGGGGATCCCGCCTGGTGGGTGGAACAGCTCGGCCGGCGCCAGCCGCTCCTACACGTCAAGGACATGATCGTCACGCCGGAGCGCGAGCAGCGCTTTGCCGAGATCGGCGAGGGCAATCTGAACTGGCCGGCCATCATGGAGGCCGCCGAGTCCGTCGGCGTAGAGTACTATCTCGTCGAGCAGGACCGCTCCTACGACCGGGATCCCTTTGAGAGCCTGGCCATCTCCTACCGCAACCTAAAGGCGATGGGCCTGAGCTAACCCGGCCCCCGATCGACCGCCCAACACGCGGGCAGGCATCCCCCGCGGGGGATGCCTGCCCGCGTTGTCCAGCGCTAGGTAAGGACGACGTCATGCGTATTATGTCATGCAATATCCGGTACTCGGCGGCCCAGGATGGGGAGAACGCCTGGCCCTACCGCCGGGAATTTGCCGCCGAGGTGATCCTCTCCCGCGCGCCCGACGTCATCTGCTTCCAGGAGATGTCGCGAGAGCAGTACCTGTTCCTGCGCCAGCGGCTGGCCGACTATGACGCCGTGGCGATGGTGGATACCCCCACCGGCCAGAGCCCCCAGAACGCCGTGTTCTGGCGCCGCGATGGGTTCTCGCCCGTTTCCACGGGCGGGTACTGGCTTTCCGAGACGCCCCATGTCGCCGGAACCAAGTCGTGGGACTCGAACAACATCCGCCTGGCCAACTGGGTGCGCCTGGCCATCGCGGGCTCGGGGCTCGAGGTGCGCGTCATCGGCACCCACCTGGACCACCGCGGGCAGACGGCCCGGGAGCAGCAGGCCCGCATCATCAACGAGGACGCCGCGGTCTATCCCGAGGACTATCCCCAGTTCCTGTGCGGCGACATGAACGCCACCGGCGACAACCCGGCGATCGTGTCGTTCCTGGAGGCCGGCTGGGTGGATACCTACTCGGCTCTGCCCGACGCGCCGGACCCTGGCAATACGTTCCACAACTTTCGCGGCCCCGCGTTCGAGGAGCAGGTCGGCAAGATCGACTGGATCTTTGCCCGGGGCAGGGTGCGGCCGGTAGGCGCAGAGATCGTGCGCGACACCCGCGACGGTCGCTACCCGAGCGACCACTATTTCGTCGCCGCGGACGTCGAGTTCCCGTCATAGATCGAGGCAGACCCCAAGGGCGGCGCCACCGCATTGGTAGCGCCGCCCCTGGGGAGTGACGGGGTCAGGCCGGCGCCTCCCACTCGGTCACCTCCTGCCAGGGCGT
>JAAZBQ010000580.1 GCA_012513725.1 Chloroflexota bacterium | reverse complement strand
TTGCTGGTCAAGCCCGAAATGATAGCAGGTTCGCCCGATGCAAACGCTCGACGCCGCCATGCAACCACAGAACAAACCCACCATCAATGATTCTACCAATTGATGGTGGGCTATATGGCGGAGAGGGCGGGATTTGAACCCGCGATCCCTCTCGGGATACACGATTTCCAATCGTGCGCACTCGGCCGGACTATGCGACCTCTCCGCGGCGCACAGATTGTACCATACCCCCCGCGGCCCCACAAATAACCGGCCCTAGCGGGCTCCCACCGTCATGGTGTACGCCACACCCTCTTCGCCGGCGGAGACCGCCACGATATAGTCCTGCGTGACGGGCACCGGGCCCAGGAACGACATCCCCTCGCCCATCCCGCTGCGCAACACCGTCCCGTCGACGCCATAGATCACCAGTCGCACGCCCGGCTCGGGCGCCGACACCTCCACCTCGAGCGTCTGGCCCTCGCTCAGGCCGGCCACGTAGGCATGGCGCTCGTGAGGCGTTACCTCGCCATCCACCATCGCCGACGTGGCGCCCGGCGCGAACGCGATGCGCTCGGGGAGGCTCACGACCATCGCGTAGGGGGTCACCGCCTCGGAGGCGTCCACGGTGATCAAATAGTCCTGAGTGCTCTGCAGGATGCCGCGGAAAGAGGAACCCTCGCCCATCCCGCTGCGCAGCACGTCGCCATCTGCCCCATAGATCACCAGTCGTACGCCGGGCTCGGGCGCCGATACCTCTACATCCAGGAGATCGCCCTCTCGGGCGGCGAGGACGTACCGCGCGCTACCCCGGGCGGGCAGTTCTCCGTCCACGATGGTGTCCGTCGTCCCGGGAGCGAGGGCGATGCGCTCTGCCTCCTCCTCCTCGGGCGGGGCGGTGGGCTCGGGCTCGGCCGTCGGCGGAGAAGTGGGTTCAGGCTCGGCGGTTGGCGGCGCCACGGTGGCCGGAGGCGCCGTCGGAGAGGGGGCCTCCTCGGTGGGCGGCGGCTCGGTCGCCTCGACGGTCGGCGCGGTCGTCGCCTCGGGCGGTGCGGTGGCCGGCGGAGGCGTGGGCGTCGCGGGCAGGCATCCCGCAAGGAGTACCGCCAGCCCGAGGGCGGTCAGGCCCCTGCGAATTCGCATATCGATCGACAAGACTCTCTCCCTTCGGTACGAGCCCCGAGGGCACTGCCCTCGCCATCGGGCAGAACCTCAGAGCGCAAGACATGTGCCGGAGGAGGCCGAACTGGGTCGCGCTGCGGCCGACTCGACTCGCCGCCGGCCGGCCTGCACGCTCCTGGGGAGCGGCCTCCCCCACACCATAGCGACGCATCGCGCGCGCGGAAGGTTCCTCAGGGCAGACCCAACTGGGGAGGACGGAGGTGCGGCGGCCTTGCCGTCTGCTCTGTGGGGCGGTATATTCACCGCGTACGAGCCAATGGACACACCCCACAGAGCGAGGCGCCATGACCCGCATCATCCTGCTCAGCGCGGCCCGCGGGGCGGGCAAGACGACGGCCGCCTGGCGCGCCGCAGAGCGCGCCCGCGCCGGGGGCCTGCAGATCGGGGGCATCCTGGCCCCCGCCCGCTATGACCCCGCCGGCCACAAGGTCGGCATCGACGTCCTGGACCTGGCCGAGGGCGAAACCCGCCCCCTGGCCGAACGGGCGCCCGACGCCCCCGACAACACCGTCGGCGAGTACCGCTTTGATCCCGACGCCCTCACCTGGAGCCTGGGCATCCTCCTGACGGCCCTCGACGAACCGCTGGACGCCGTGTGGATGGATGAGATCGGCCGGCTGGAGCTCGAAAAGCAGGCCGGCTATGCGCCGGCGCTCGGGGCGCTCTACGGGGCGGAGGCGGCCAACGCCATCATCGTGGTGCGCGACCGGTTCGTGGCCGACCTGCAGCGCCACCTGGCCGGCCTGGCCCAGGATCTCGTGCTCCTGAACGCCGACAACCGCGATGCCGTGCCCGCCACGATCGTCCGACTGCTCACCGAGGGCTGACCCAGCGACTACTCGACCGCCTCTGCTGCAGCCACCGGCAGGGGCATGACCAGCGCGTCATCTGCGAGGCGCACGCCCTGCGCGTCGCGGCCCTCCACCCGGGCGCCGTCGCCCACCCGGTAGAGCCCCACCCCCAGTGCCGCCGGCTCGGCGCCGGTCTCCAGCGGGACGTAGCGGGCGTCGCGCCAGGCCTCGCCGGGCTGCCAGGTGCGTGGGGGAGACGCCCCCGCCAGGGGATAGCCGTCGCGCTGCCCGACGAGGACGCCCGCCCCGTCGACGACATGGAGGAACACGGTAAGGTCCTCCTCCGGCGGGCGCGAGCAGGACCACACGAGCTCCACCCGCAGTCCTTCGGGCGCTCCCTCGACCCGGACGTCGGCCAGGCGCACGCCGCCGTACTCGGCAAGCCAGCCCGACTCCTCTGCGGCCTCCGGCAGCCGGGCACCGACCTCCTGCACCCGGATGTCTCGCCCGCCATAGTCCACCAGCGCCACGGCATCGGCCCGGCGCAGCCCCTCGGCCAGATCCTCCGGACCCACCTCGACGCCGTCGCACGTGTACCAGTACCGCCAGTCCTGCCGCAGGGCGGGGACGATGAGAGCCTGCACCTCGCGCTCCACCCCCGTGTGCAACCACAGGAGGTCGCCGGTGGAGGTGTAGGGCGGCACCAGGGTCACCCCCTCGTGGCCCAGGGCAAAGGCCGTCTCCTGCGGGGCGATCCACCAGGGGGCGTTCAGCACGACCAACCGCCCGCCTGCGGGCACGCCTTCCGCCGCGCGGACGAGGCCCTCCACGGCGTGGCCCATCTGGCGGTAGAGATCCGCCCGCGAGTGCAAGAACCGCCCGCCGACGTACGCTCCGGCCAGCACGGCCACTACCCCGGCCGCCCCCAGCGCGCGCCGCGCCCGGCGGCGTTCCGCCAGCAACCCCAGCGGAGCGGCCCACAGGAGCGCGGCACCCGCCGAGGCGCCGTACATCAGCCGGGGCCCGTCCACCACATAGGCGAAACCCAGTACCAGCCAGGCCGGTCCGATGGCCACCGCGTACCAGCCCAGGGCCAGCGCCACGTCCCGCGCGCGGCCGGCCCGCCACAGAAGCGCGGCCCACAGCGCCACCGCCGGCGCCGCCACCACGGCGATGGCCTGCAGGTCGTTCAGCCGCGCGGACCGCGCCATGACCGTCCGCGCCAGCGGGGCGACCGGGAAGGCCAGCCCCTGGGCGAAATAGGCGGCGTTCTGCCAGCGGCTCTCGAGGTTCAGGATCCAGGTCTCGCCGACGTCCTTGGGCGCCAGGAGCCAGACCGCCAGCCCCCCGACCGCGACGGCCCAGTAGGGAGCCGTGTCGCGGAGGACTGCCCGCCACGGGGGCCGCTCGCCCTCCGCCGTCAGCATCCAGAGCGCCAGGAGGGGCGCCACCAGCACCCCCGTCTCGTGGGCAAACGGAGCCAGTACGGCCATGACCAGCGCGAGTGTGCGTCGGCCACACAGGGCCGCGTACAGCGCGCCGAGGGTCAGCGACGTCGCCAGGATGTGCGAGAGCGACCCCACCCAGGGCACGGCCTGGTAGGAAAAGGGAAAGAGGAGGAACAGCGCCCCTGCCGTCCAGCCCACCAGCCGGGCGCCCTCGCCGCCCCGCCGCCACAACAAGGCCATCAGGAGGAGGGCGTTCGCCCCGTGGAGGAGGAGGTTCACGGCGTGGAGGATGGCGGGATGGTACCAGCCCTGGATCCGGCGCAGCACCTGCCACAACGTAAAGGTCAGCGGCCGGTAGTAGCCGATGATCTCGGCCGAGCGCCACACGTCGAGGAGGCTGCGGCCCTCGAGCCAGCGAAAGTGCACTAGGTCATCGAGAAAGAGCGGCAGCCCGAGGGTGTAGCCATAGGCCAGCCCCAGCACGGCGACCAGCATCGTCCCAGCGGCAAGCGGCAGCAGCCAGGAGCGGCGCGAGGGCAAGGCGGCCGTGGCCGCGTCGCCTTCTCTCGCCGCCACCCCAGCGCGCACCGGTGGCACCGTCCACATCTGCCCGACGTCCCCTCAGCCCGCCGGCCGCCGGATGGCGAACTCGCGCTCCCCCGGGGGCACCGTCACGCTGGCGGTCTGGGCCTCGCCATCGGCCCCTCCGGGAAAGACGGCCGTCACCGAGACGGGGTAACGCCAGCCGGTCTCCAATCGACCTCGGAGTGCGTCATCCTCCGCGCGGCAGGCAGCCACCTCCACCCCGCCCATGGAAAAGTGCAGGTCGGTGGCCAGGAGCGCCGGCGTGTGGCCGTCCCAGGGCAGCACCTTGACCACGGCACTGCCGTGGGCCGGCAGTGTCCCGAGCGGCGCGGCCTCACCCCTCCCGAAGACGCCGAGGAGCCGCTGGGAAAAGAACTCGTAAGCCAGGAACCGCTCGCCCGCCAGGTCTTCGAGTACCTGGTCCGAGAGCACCAGCGTGCGCTCCCGGGGCTCGTCATCCCAGTTGCACACGGCGACGGTAACCCACGGCGCCAGGTCCGGCGAAACGGGCTGCACCAGCGTGCGCAGGAGCGAGGGGCAGCGCGGCGCAAAGTAATCCAACGACCGGGAGGGCGCGTTCACCGAGGGGATCACGTGGCGGTACAGCGCCTTGCGGTCGGAGTCCATCTCGCAGAACTTTTCCGTAAAGCAGACCATCCCGCCGCCGACGTACTGGTTCACGGCGATGGTGCGGGCCTCGGCATCGGTAAAGAGGCCCAGGCTCAGCCTGCTGTGGCTGGGCACGTCGATCGGCTCCTCGCGCCGACGCACCATCATCGCGTCGGGGTCCACGTGCCAGAGCCGGCTCATCCAGGTGCGGTGGATGTTCTGCTTGAGCTTGGGCAAGGCCGGCGGCTCGTCCCAAATGGCGGTCACGTCGCTGCCGGAGCGCTGGGAATCGGCCAGGCCCAGTGAGCCGCCATAGTGCCCGCCGCACACCGAGAGGTAGGCGCTCGGGCCGATGCCGCGACGCACCGCCTCCAGCCCCCGGCGGTAGGCCTCCAGCCGGGTGGCCGAGCGATCATAAAAGGCGGCGTCGCGGTGCATGAACACCGCCCGCAAGAAATCCAGCTTGTGGTAGGTGTAGCCCCAGTCCTCGGTGAGCCGGCGGTAGAGCGCCTCGATGAACGCGCAGACGCCGGGGAAGGTGGGGTCCAGCACATAGTTGGGGCCGTTCATGGGGAAGATGACCAGCGAGCCATCCCGCAGCCGGAGCAGCCACTCGGGGTGCTCCACGGCCAACTCAGAATCCGCCTTGGCCAGGTAGGGGCAGGTCCAGATGCCGGGCCGATAGCCGAGGGCGCGGATGCGCTCGGCGGCGGCGCGCATGCCGCTGGGCCAGCGGTCGTTGCCCACCCAGTCGCCCCAGTGCATGTCCCAGCACTCGTCGATCAGGAAGACGTCAAAGGGCAGGCGGTCGCGCTCCAGGTAGTCGAGGTCCTCGTGGAAATCGGCCTCGGAAAAGTAGGGGCCGTAATAGTACCACGAGCACAGGACGCTCGGCGGGCGCTCGGCGGGCGGCGCCACGTGGTGATGG
>JAAZBQ010000579.1 GCA_012513725.1 Chloroflexota bacterium | reverse complement strand
TGGTCTCGGCCCTGGCGGGGGTGGACCTGGTGCGGCGGGCCTATCAGGAGGCCGTGCGGGAGCGCTACCGGTTCTACTCCTTTGGCGACGGCATGCTGATCCTATGAAGACGACCCTGTTCGCGGCACACCCGGCCCTTTGCGAGCGGCTGGACGCCCTGTGCGACGGCCGGTCGTGGTGTCTGACGGGCGTCTCCGCCTTGGTGTACGACGAGGCGCGCCACTATTTCGAGATTACCAAGCCCAAGCACTGGCGCCGCCTGCCGGACGGTCGACTGGAAGTGGGCCTGGGGGCCATCGGGGGGTCGATCGAGGAGGACGAGGACGTCCTGGGCTGCCTGGCGCGGGAGGCGGAGGAGGAGATCGGCGCCCGGGTGGCGCCGGAGCCGGCCCGGGCGAGCCTGTTTGTCTACGAGCAGCGGCGGGTCGAGGCTGTGGCTCCGCCGCCCGCCGACGGCTATCCCCTGCCGGCGCTCTTTACCGTGAGCCGCAACCTCTACCGGCAGCGGGCGCTCCCCGAGTGCGAGATCCTGGCCATCGTCACCTTCCTCGCCCGGCTCCAGGCGCCCCCGGCCCTGGGCGACCTCTTTGGCCTCCTCGGCGTGCCCCATGCGCTGCTGGGCGAGGTCCTGGCGCCCGGGCGCACGCTGGGGGAGGTGCAGGGGCTTGCCGGCGTGCGGATCGAGACGCAAGCGGCCCTGGCCGGGGACACCCTTCTGGCGCCGGTGTGGACGGCCCGCTCCCTCCAGATCGTCGCCCAGCGCGGTCTCCTGGCGGACATCCGGCGCAATCCGTAGGGTGGCGCTGCAGACGGTGCAGCGGACCGACGAGCCGCCGGCGCGGCGGGGAAGCGGTGATGCACGGCTCACGCCCTTTGGCGCCATCGTCCTCAACGCAAGAGAGGACCCCCGGCGCACGTTGGCCCAAGGCCTCCGCCCGCAGAGGGTCCCTCACATACATGCTCGGTACACGCTACGCTGGGCGTCTATGCCCTAGCGTGGGCCGCTGTTCTTCTTGGCTAGATGACCCCCAGCGACTTGCCCACCCGATAAAAGGTATCCAGCACGCAGTCCAGTTGCTCATCGGTATGGGTAGCCATGTAAGAAGTGCGCAGCAGCGAGAGGTTGGGGGGCACGGCCGGCGGAACGATGGGGTTCACATAGATCCCCGCCGCGAACAGGGCGCGCCACAGCGCCAGGGTGGTCATGTCATCGCCGATGATGATCGGCACGATCGGCGTCTCGCTGGCGCCGACCGAGTAGCCCATCTCCGTGTAGCCCTTGCGCATCTTGGCGCCGATGTCCATCACCCGTTGGGCGCGCTCGGGCTCCTCCTGGAGGATGTGCAGCACCTCGAGCACGACGGCGGCCGAGGCGGGCGGCATGCTGGCGCTAAAGATCAGCGCCCGGCCGTTATGCTTGATAAAATCGATCACCGGCGCTTCGCCGACGATGACGCCCCCCAGCGAGGCGAACGACTTGCTGAACGTGCCCATGATGAGGTCCACGCTGTCGGTGAGGCCAAAATGCGCCGCGGTGCCGCGGCCCTCAGCCAGCACGCCGAGGGAGTGCGCGTCGTCCACCATCAGGCGGGCACCGTACTCCTGGCAGAGGCGCACGATTTCGGGGAGCGGGGCGATATCACCACCCATCGAGAACACGCCATCGACCACCACCATCTTGGGCTTGTCGGCGTTCTGCTGTAGGATGATCTCCAGGTGCGCCATGTCGTTGTGCCGGTAGCGCTTCATCTCGCCAAAGGCGAGGCGGCAGCCGTCCACGATGCTGGCGTGATCCTCGCGGTCGGTGATGACGATGTCGTCGCGCCCGACGATGGCCGAGATGGTGCCGAGGTTCGTCTGCATGCCGGTGGAAAAGACGAGCCCCGCCTCCTTGCCCAAATAGTCGGCCAATTCCTGCTCCAGCTGGTCGTGAAGGGCCAGGTTGCCGTTCAGGAACCGCGAGCCGGTGCACGAGGGACCGTAGCGGTGAATGGCCTGGACCGCCGCCTCGCGCACCCGGGGGTGGGTGGTGAGGCCCAGGTAGTTGTTGGAGCCGATCATGATCATCCGCTGGCCATTGACGACCACCTCGGCGCCCTCGGTGTCCTCCAGCGGGATAAAGTAGGGATAGTAGCCCGCCGCCCTGGCCTCGGCGGCTCTGGTGTAGGCAAAGCACTTCTGAAAGATGTCCATGAGACCTCCGAGAGGGGGAATCTGGGCGGGCGCAGCGTGTGTGGATGCCCGTCGGGCCGGGTGCACAGCGCATTGTAGACAGAACGTGGGGTTTGTCCAACCCTGTGCCGCTCCGGCCTGGGCCCGGGACAACCGAGGCGGCTCGGCCGTTTTGGCCTTATGCAAAGTGATGGTAGAATAGCGCCGGGACCTCGGGGGACACACTCTGAAGGGAGCTTGGCAATGCAGCAGTGTATAGACGACTTTTTGAACTCGTTGCGCGAGGAGAAAGGCTACTCCAACAACACCATCGTTGCTTACCGCAATGACCTCGGGCAGTTCGAGCAGTTCCTTTCGGAGACGAACGGCGCCAAGGCGTGGAACCAGGTCAAAAAGAACCATCTGGTGCTCTATGTGGACGCGCTCAAGCAGGAGCGCGAGTACGCCTCGGCCACCGTGGCCCGCAAGGTGGCCGCCACCAAGTCGTTTTTCCACTTTTTGCTCGAACGCGGTATTGTGCAAGACGATCCCACCGTCAATCTGGATTCCCCCAAGGTTCGCAAGTATCTTCCCACCTCCCTTTCCGAGGAAGACGTCGCCCGCCTACTCAGGGCCCCCCTTCGCCACGACAACGTCCGCAGCCTTCGCGATAGCGCCCTGCTGGAGCTGCTCTATGCCACCGGCATGCGGGTCAGCGAGATCGTGGACCTGAACACCTGCAACGTGAACCTGACCTCGCTGTCGGTGCACTGCGCCAGCAAGGGTCCCCGCTCCAAGGAGCGCATGATCCCGATCTACTCCCGCGCGGCCGATGCCCTGCGCGTCTACCTCACCGAGGGGCGCCCCAAGCTGCTCCGCGATGAGGAGGAGGAGGCGCTGTTCCTGAACCATCGCGGCCGCCGGTTGACGCGGCAGGGGCTGTGGCTGATCATCAAAAAGTACGTGGATGAGGTGGGGATCGAGGCGGCGGTGACGCCCCACACTCTGCGGCATTCCTTTGCCACGCACCTGCTGAACGGCGGCGCCGACGTGCGCGAAGTGCAGGGCCTGCTGGGGCACGCCAACGTCTCCACGACCCAGGTGTACGCCCAACTGAGCCAGGAGCGCCTGCGCGAGGTGTACGACGAGGCCCATCCCCGGGCCCACTAGACGCGCGCGGGGTTGCGCCCTGCGGAAAAAGCCCTACACTGATGGGCACCGTTCCTCGCATCAGGGAGACGCTGCCATGGACGTGGTTGACAGCGCGGCCGTTACTGCTGCCGCAGAACACATCCGGTTGCGGGCGGGCGCCCCGGGGCGCATCGCCCTGATCCTCGGCTCGGGGCTGAACGTCCTGGCCGAGCGGGCCGCCGACGCGGTGGCCATCCCGTACGGCGAGATCCCACATTTCCCGCACTCCACGGTGCCGGGCCATGCCGGCAGGCTCGTCGCCGGGCGGTTGGCCGGCGTGCCGGTGCTCATCATGCAGGGGCGCGCGCATTTCTACGAGGGGTACTCGCCTGCCGAGGCGACGTTCCCAATCCGGGTGCTCCAGGCGCTGGGCGTGGAGGTCCTCTGCGTCACGAACGCGGCGGGCGGGTTGCGCGGCGACTGGTCGGCCGGGGATCCCATGGTGATCACCGACCACATCAACCTGGTGGGGATGGCGGGCCACCACCCGCTCCGCGGGCCGAACGACGAGGCCCTGGGGCCGCGCTTCCCGAGCATGGTCCGCGCGTACGACCCCGCCCTGGTGGAGCGCCTGCAGCAGGTGGCCCAAGAACGGGGCATCACCCTGCGCGCCGGCGTGTACGCCATGGTGGCCGGTCCCTCGTTCGAGACGCCGGCCGAGGTGCGCATGCTGAGCGTCCTGGGGGCCGACGCGGTGGGGATGTCCACCGCACCGGAGGTAACCGTCGCCCGCCACGCCGGCATGCGGGTGCTGGGGCTCTCGCTGATCACCAACGTGGCCATCCGCACGCAGGATGACCCCCACGAGCCGACCCACGAAGAGGTGGTGGAGGTGGGGCAGCGCGCTGTCCCGGTGATGGCGGCGCTCATCGAGGGGGTGCTGCCGCACCTCGACGCCTCGCTCTCAGCCAGACAAGGTTAGCAACGTGCTAGACGTCCTGAGCCAGCTCATCGCCCTCATCGACCAACACGTCATCTGGCTCTACGTAGCCTGCGGGCTGGCGATCCTGTGGTACGTGCGCTCGTTCATCCAGGCGCGGCAGGATCGTGCGATCACCACGTTCCCCATCGAAAAGGAGATCGCCGTCCACCGCGAGGGGCGCGCCATGACCGGTGTGGGCATGATGCTGGGCGTGGCGGTGCTGGTGACGGCGGTCAAGTACTATGTGCTGCCCTCGGTGGACCTCTCCGAGTTTGCCGAGCCCACGCCGACCCACACCCTGCCCATCCCCTCGGTGGTCGCCATGGTGACGCCGATGCCGACGCCCGACGCCGAGGAGATCGAGGAGCCCACGGCCGCCGCGCCGCGCCCGACGGCGGTTCCGCCGACCGAGGCTCCCACGCCGACCCCCGACACGCCGACGGCGACGCCGCCGCCTCCGCCGGCGCCCTGCCCGGATCCCAACGTGCGGATTACCAGCCCCGGGATGAACGCCGGCGTCTCCGGCTGGGTGGGCATCCACGGCACGGCCAACCACGCGCAGTTCCAGTTCTACAAGGTGGAATACGGGATCGGGGAGAACCCTGGCAACTGGAACACCATCGGCGACGTGCAGCACGCGGCAGTGGTGGGCGGTCAGCTGGCCGGAATCGATACGGGCATGCTGCCCAACGGGCCGGCCTGGTTCCGTCTGACAGTCGTGGACCAGACGGGGAACTTTCCGCCGCCGTGCAGCGTCCGGGTGACCATCCAGCATTAGGCTTGGCACGCACTCTGCATCCCAACTAGCATCGAAAGGCCATCATGAGACGCTCCCTCGTCATCATCGCCATCGCCCTCTTGCTCGTCACCGTGAGCGCCTGCAGGATGTGGGCCGCGGTGCCCGGCGGTTTTGGTGGGGCGGAGGATCCCTCCCCCACGCCGCCGCCCCCCACACTGGCGCCCACCTTTACCCCGCAACCGACGCCGACCCCCGAGCCCACCGCGGCTCCCACCCCCACCCTCGGCCCGCCGCCGAACTTGGTGGCGTCGTACCCGATCGAGGGGGACACCGTGGTGCGGGCCGAGTTCCCGCTGACGCTCGAGTTCGACCGGCCGCTGGATCGTGGCTCGGTGGAGGAGGGCCTGCGCATCACCCCGGAGACGGCGGGCGCGTGGGAGTGGCCGGTCGATAACGTGGCGGTGTTCCGGCCGGAGGGCGGCTGGACGCAGCAAGCCTACGAGGTGACGGTCGATGGGGTGCGCGCCGTCGACGGTGTGCCGCTCGGGGAGGGCTTGGCGCTGCGCTTTGGCACCGGCGGCAAGGGTATCCCGGTGCCGGCGCTGATGTACCATGATGTCAAGGAGTTGGGCCCCGAGGCCAACGACGTCCAACGGACCTGGACGGTCTCGCCGGAGGGGTTTGCCGAGCAGATGGCCTACCTGGCCCGCGAGGGTTGGCACACGATTTACCCGGCGCAGTTCCTGGCCTACGCGCAAGAGGGCCAGCCCCTGCCGCCCAAGCCGGTAATGATCACGATCGACGACGGCTACCGCAGCACCTACGAGACGGTGCATCCCATCCTGATGGAGGCCGGCCTGCGCGCCGTGCTGTTCGTCATCCCCTCGCACATGGGCTACAGCGCCTACTTTGACTGGGAGATGACCCAGGAGCTGGCCGAGGCGGGGCACGAGATCGGCATCCACACGCTGGACCACCTGGCGCTCCGCGGGGAATCGGCCGGGGTCCTCGACGTGCAGGTGGGAGAGGCCAAGCGCCAGATCGAGGAGGCACTCGGTCGACCGGCGGAGGCGTTCTGCTATCCGTTCGGCTCCTACGACGAGGCGACCATCACAGCCCTGCGGGAACACGGCTATACCACGGCGTTCACGCTGAACGGCCTGCCCTACCAGCCGGCCGACGACCCGTTCCGGCTGAACCGGTTGCTGGTGCGCTATGAGACCACGCTAGAAGAGTTTGCGGAGCTGCTGCCCTGACGGTCCTGTACGGCCCGGGTGCCCTGGCGCCGCACCCGGACCCATAGCGGTAGATCACGAGCCCCTGGGATACTCCCAGGGGCTCGTCGTCTGCGGGCGAATGGGCGCCTTGGCCCCGGTCAGGCCTGGCAGGGGCCTACGCCTCGGCGTCGGTGCTCGGCGCCTTGCTGGGCTTGGCCTGTGTTTGAGCCTTGGCGCGATCGCCTTCCGTCTTCCCCGGCGGCTCTACCCCCAGGCGCTTGGCCGTGTGGTCGCGGCCCATAAAAAAGTTCAGCCACGACGACGTGTACAGGAGGTCATAGTTCGCCGGGGGGATGTGGTAGGACCCCAACGTGTCCTCCTCTCCATACGGCTTGAGCCGATCATAGGCCCGCACATAGATACACTGCTTTTCCCCGGGGTATACCTCACACCACCCGTCGCGCGAGCCGCCGCAGGGGCCGTTCCGCTCCCCCTTCGGGCACTGGCTGGTGACGCACAGGTAGGCGAGGTCGGGCAGGGCGCAGTCGCCGCAGTGGAGGCACTCGCTGGAGATCACCTTGGCGACGTGTTCGGCCCGGGCGATCCGCGGGGCCCACGGCGTGCCGTCGATCCGCTCGGCCGCGGCCCGCATCGGCTTGAAGAGCGGCCCGGTGGTGTCGAACATGCCGTGGCCCATGAGGCGCATCAGCCGGTAGCCCCAGGATTTGGGCCCGGGTGCGGTTTTGGCGGCGGGCGTCTCGCGGTTCAGGCCCGTCTCGGGGTCCCGGTCGAAATAGTACCAGCCGTTCGGCTGGGGATAGTCGAACTCGGGCACCAGGTCGATCCAGTTCGGCGCCAGTTCCTCGCCCCGCTCGATGATCGCCTCGACGTCCGCGTAGCGCAGGCCATGCCCGCCGATGTGGGCGCCGGCATAGCCCATCCCCCGCATGACGGCGTACAGGCGGGCGGCCCGCTCGCGCGCGGCGGATTGCGCAGCGGCGCGGCTGGGGCTCTCGGCCTCGATCTGGGCCAGGAGTTCGTCGGTCACTACGCAGCCGGGCAGGCCGTTGCGGTGCATCAGCCGCGCGGGGGGCGGGGTCAGGACATAGATGTTGCCCACTACCGGCACGTTGGGATAGCCCAGGTGGCGCACCATGAGGAGCGCTTCGTGGAATTTGCGCGCGTCGTAGCCCAGTTGGGTGACGATGAACTGCGCCCCGGCCTCGAGTTTCTGGCGCAGTTTAAAGTACTGACCCATCACCTCCGATTCGAGCGCCTTGAACGGGCTCACTA
>JAAZBQ010000072.1 GCA_012513725.1 Chloroflexota bacterium | reverse complement strand
CCCTGGCCCATCATCTCCCAGGAGATGTCACAGGCCCGGCCCTCGAACTGCTCCACCCACACCCAGACGCCGCGGTAGGCGTCCAGGTCGTCCGGAGCCGGCTGGGATTCCGGCAGCGACAGTGCGTCGACGGGGCATTCGCCCAGACAGGCGCCGCAGGCGGTGCAGCGCTCGTTCACGACGGCCACGCCATCGACCATGTCCAGCGCGCCGAACGGGCACACCGAGACGCAGGCTTCGCAGCCGATGCAGGTTTCCGTATCGATGATCAACAGTGCCATGGCGCTCAGATGACCCTTTCCTGGATGAGCAGGTCCACGAGCCGCGCGGCCGCGGCCTCGGGGGGCTCGTTGATGACGGTGGCCTCCCCCTCGCGCTGGGGGGGTGAGAACACCTTGACCACATGGGTGGGAGAGCCCTCCAGCCCCAGGTTTTCCGGCTCGCAGTCGGGGAGGTCCACCGGCGTCCACATGGGGATCTCCTTGCGGCGGGCAGCGCGGAGGCCGCGAAGGCTGGGGTAGCGGGGGTCGTTGATATCCTTCATCACGGTGAGGAGCGCCGGCAGGCCGGCCTCCACCACCTCGCGGCCCTCTTCCAGAAGGCGCTCCACGCGGATCGTCCGCACGGCGGGGTCGATGGCCGCGATCCGCGACACGTAGGTTAGTTGCGGTACGCCCAGCTGGTTGGCGATCCCGGGCCCCACCTGGCCGGTGTCTCCGTCGATGGCCTGCTTGCCGCACAGGATCAGGTCGTACTCCCCGAGGCGCCGGATGGCCTGGGAGAGGACGTAGGCCGTGGCCCAGGTATCGGCGCCGGCAAACTCGCGGGCGGAGAGGAGCACCGCCTCGTCACAACCCATGGCCAATGCGTCGCGCAGCTCCTTTTCCGCCTGGGGCGGACCCATCGTCAGCACGGTGACAGAGCCCCCGTGGGCTTCCTTGAGGCGCAGGGCCTCCTCGATGGCGTACATGTCAAAGGGATTGATGATCGAGGCCACCTCGCCGCGGAGGAGGGTGTTCGTTTCGGGGTCGAAGCGTACTTGGGTGGTGTCGGGCACCGATTTGATACAGACGATGACGTGCAACGGGGGCACCTCCTGGGGCGACATAACCGGAGTCTCAGACTCCGCAAGTATACCACGCCGGGGAGGGTGCGCCAAGAGGCGATCGGTGGGATGGCGGGGCAGTCGCCGTGGCGTTAGCCGGTCAAGAGGCTCCAGGGCACTGCCACGACTCGATCGCCCAGCCTGCGGACCTCGGTCCCACCGTAGAGGAGCAGCCCGCCCGTGGCGCGCGGATGATCCGCCAGGAAGCGCCGCAGGCCGGAGCCGTCGCCATAGCCGACCCGTTCGGCGCTCTTGACCTCCATGGCCAAGACATTGCGGCCGTGCTCCACCACGAAATCCACCTCCACGCCGGAGCGGGTGCGCCAGTAGTACAGCCTCGCCGGCGGGACGAGGAGTCCCGCGAGTACCCTGGCGTGGTGGTAGATGAGGAGTTCCACATAGCAACCGAAGCGATCGGCCTGCCGCAGGCTCTGCTCGTCATAGTAGCCGGAGAGGAACACCGCCAGGCCCGGGTCGCTCCAGGCAGCCTTGGGGGATTTGACCAGCCGCGATGTGCGGCTGGCCGTATAGGCTGGGAGGCGCTCGAAGAGATGAGACGCCTCCAACAGGTCGAGGTAGCGGTGTGCCGTCGCCTGGGATATCGCCGCGTCGCGGGCGAGTTCGGACTGGTTCAGGATCTGTCCGCTGCGCAGGGCCGCCAGTTCCATGAGCCGGCGAAAGTCGAGCAGGTTCTCGATCTGCGATAACTGCCGCAGATCCCGCTCAAGATAGGTGGCCACGTAGCCCTGCCACCACTGCGTCACGGCCAAGCGCGTCGAGAGGGGTAGGAGCGCCGGCATGAACCCCCGGAGCAGTGCGGGCACCAGATCCGGTGCGTCCTGAGCGGCTTGGCCCTCGGCGGGCAGCCGGCCGGCGAGGGCATTCCCGAGCAGCCCGCCGGGTAGGTTCCCGTGGAGTTCGCCGAGGGTCATCGGGTGCAGTACCAGGTACACTGCTCTTCCCGCCAAGGACTCGCTCACCCTGCTGAGCAGGCTGAGGTTCGCCGAGCCGGAAAGGATAAAGCGGCGCGAGCGATCCTCGTCCACCGCCTGCTTGACGGCGGAGAGCACCTCGGGTACGTGCTGTACCTCGTCGAGGATCACTTCCCGGTGGTCTGCCCACAGGCTGGCGGGCGCCTCCTGCGCCTGGGCGCGGACGTCAAAGAGGTCCAGACTGTGGTACCGCCACGATGCAAAGGGTTCCGCGTGGCGGAGCAGCGTGGTCTTGCCCACCTGTCGGGCGCCGGTGAGGACCACGACCGGGTGCTGGGCGCAGGTCTCCCGGAGCAGGGGAGTGAGCCAGCGGGACAGATATCCATCAGCTTGTGAATAAAAGTTACTCATGACGTGAATAATATGGCAGTCGGGGCGACCCGTCAAGTGACCCACCGCGCGTAGGGCCTTGTCGACCCGGTGCCAAGGCGGGCAGTCCAGGTATAAAGCATTCACGCCGCGAATAACTTTCATTCACGGCGTGAATAGATTGGCGGGTTCGCGGGCCTAAGGCGCCGGCTCGCGTGCTACTTCTTGGGCAAGTACTCAACTGCCCACGACACGTCCAGCTCGTGGAGCTTGGCCGCCGTCGGGACGCCCGTCTCCTCGTCCCAGCCCATCATCCCGTAAAAGGTCTGTACGGCCTCCTGCAAGAGCTCCCGGTCGATGCCGCCATCCTCCAGGGTGCCGTTGCGGGTGGGGCCGTAGGAGCGCTCGGGGAGCACGTCGTTGTCGGCCGTGATCCCCTCCCGGGCGTTGAACACCTTGGCCAGGGTGTACGCCCGCTCGCCGACCTTCATCAGCTCATAGGCCGTGACGTCCCATCCCGTGGCCGCGCGCATGATCTCGACCTTTTCCTCGACCGTCCAGGGGACGAATAGGCACATGGGCGTGCAGTTCATGGAGGTCTGGTCCAGGGTGTGGTAGATCGCCGCCCGCACCTTTTCGGGCCCCAGGCTCTCCAGCTCTATCGGCTCGATGATGCCCAGGCTCGTCAGGACGCTGGGAGCACGGAGGCCATTCTCCTCGCCCTTGTCCATCCCGGCGTCATGGAGCGAGTGGCAGTGGTCGGCGCCCGTCGGCGAAACGGCATAGCCGATGGCCAGCGCCCGCTTGAACCGCGGCTCGTGCATCGGAAAGGCCTGGCCCTTCACCTGCATGGCGATGCGCGCGGCGTCGGCGCCGATTCGCCGGGCCATGGTCTTGAGGTCCGTAGCGAGTAGCTCGCCGAGCCCCGGCGTGCGTCGACCGACCTTTTCCACGGCGGCCACCATCGCCTCCCCGTTCCCAAAGCGCAGGTCCAGGCCGTCGACGTCCTCGGGGCGGAGGATACCCTGCTCGTAGCATTCCATGGCCAGCGCGATGTTCACCCCGGTGCCGATGGTGTCGATCGAGTAGGCGTTGCACAGCTCGCTGGCCTTGCTCACGGCGACGGCGTCGTCCACGCCGCAGCAGGAGCCCAGCGAGGCCACCGTCTCGTACTCGGGCCCGCCGTAGGCCGGATCCACCTGGAACGGCGCCTCGGCCTGCACGATCTTTTTGCAGCGCACGGCGCAGGCGTAGCAGCCCTCCATGCCCTTGCCGATCACGGGCATGTACGTCTGCGAGGAGAGGCGCTCGGCGCCCTCGTCAAAGTCGCCGTCGCGAAAGTTCCGGGTGGGCAGGTTGCCGGTGAGCACCATGCCGGTCAGGTCGCCGCCGGTGCCCCACTGGTGCATCCCCGCGGCCTTTTCGCCGGCGTTCACCGCCTGGGCCATCCCGCGAGCCATCTCGCGGATCTTGGCCTGATCGGCGACCTCGAGCCGCTGGGTGCCGCGGACGGCGATCGCCTTGAGGTGCTTGGAGCCCATCACGGCGCCCATGCCCGTGCGTCCCGCAGAGTCAAAGAGGCCGTTCAGCACGCAGGCATAGGAGACGAGGTTCTCGCCCCCCGGGCCGATGAGCGCGCACTGGATGCGGCGATCGTCCAACTCCTCGCGGATAGTATCCTGAGTATCCTTGGTTGTGTGTCCCCAGAGGTGCCCGGCGTCGCGCAACTCGGCCTGCCCGTCGTGGATCCACAGATACACGGGCTTGGCCGAGACGCCCTCGACGATGACGCCGTCGAACCCGGCTTGCTTGAGTTCTGCACCCCAGCCGCCGCCCGCCTCGGCGGCCCCAAATCCGCCGGTCAGCGGCGACTTGGCGCCCACGGCGTTCCGCGAGGCGCCCGAGAGGGGCAGGCCCGTCAGGACGCCGGGGGCAAAGACCAGCTTGTTCTCCGGGCCGAGGGGGTCGGCGCCCACGGGCACCTCGCGCAGCAGTACCTCGGCGATGACGTTCCAGCCGCCCATGTTGCGCCGGTAAAAGGCGTCGTTGGGCTCCTCGATGCTGATCGTCCGATTGGTCAGGTTCACCCGCAACATCTTGCGATGGAAGGAGAACGCCATGTCGTATCCTCCTGCTCCCAATGCGTCTATCTGCCAGCCGGGCTCCATTGTACCCTGCACGCCCGGGCGCGCAAGGCGAGTCGGGCCACGGCTCTGCTGCTTGCGGCGGACGGGGCGACCGGCTAGAATGAGCGTTGATCGTTTCGTAGCGCGTTCTCACGATTCGCAACGTTGCCAGGAGGGAGAACCATGCTCAAGGGCGTACACTGGCTCGGCCACGCCAGCTTTCGGCTGGATGGCAGCGCGACAGTCTATATCGACCCCTGGAAGCTGCGCTCCGGCCATCAGCCGGCCGACGTGATCCTCATCACCCACGATCATCACGATCACCTGTCGCCGGAGGATATCGCCAAGATCACCAAGCTGGATACGGTGATCGTCTGCCCCCAGGTGTGTGTGGGCAATCTGCGCGGCGACGTGCGCACCATTAAACCGGGGGAGACGATAACCATCGGCGACGTACGGGTCAAGGCCGTGCCAGCCTACAATACGAGCAAGCCCAACCACCCGAAGGAAGCCGGGCACGTTGGCTATGTCGTACAGATGGATGACCGCAAGGTGTACCACGCCGGAGACACCGACGTGATCCCAGAGATGGCCGATATCGGCTGCGACGTGGCGCTCCTGCCCGTGGGGGGCACGTATACGATGACGGCCGAGGAAGCGATCGAGGCACTGGAGATGATCCACCCAGAATTCGCCGTGCCGATGCACTATGGCGATGTGGTGGGGGGTGCCGACGCGGCCGAAGCGTTCCGGCGCGGAGCACCCGAGGGCGTCGAGGTGGTGATCCTGAACAAAGAGTGACCGCTCGCTCCGTCGTCAGCGGGGCCGTCGACCGATGCCCAGAGGCTCGGCGACGGCCCCGCCGTGTGCGGCAGCGGCCCTAGTGGTAGCGCAGCACCCGGAAGCGGTAGATGCGATAGGGCGCGTGGGGCCCGATCCACGCCTTTTGCAGGGCGAT
>JAAZBQ010000578.1 GCA_012513725.1 Chloroflexota bacterium | reverse complement strand
GCGCGAGGTACTCGCCCGCCTCACCGTGGACGTGCAGCTTGACCGCCACCGGCCGCCGGTCCTCCCTCGTCACGGCCCGCAGCGTCACCCGCTGGGTGGCCGGCGTGACAGGTACCAGCGCGCTGCTCTTGCCGCCCACTACCGCGGAGACGGGCACCGGATCACCCTCCCAGAAGTGGAACGCCGCGTCGGGGTGCGCCGTGTACTCGATGAGGACCTCGCGCTCGGCGACGTCCGGCAGTTGGTTGTTGGTCGTCTCTGTCCAGGTGGCGTTCGGGTAGACCGGGCGCCGCCGCGCCGAGATCACCTGCCCCATGTCCAGGCGGATCTGGGCCAGGAGCCCGTCGTCATCCAGGGCAGGATCCAGCGCGACGCCCTCGGGCAGCGTGAGGGAGGCCTTCCGTCGCGGCTCCCACCGCAGGGGGTGCGCCGCCACGTTGCCACAGGACACCGCCGAGAGGACCACGACGCCCTCCCCGGGCTCCAGACGCAGTCCGACGATGGTCCGCTCGGGGTGGGGATTGCGCCAGGCCCACAGCCAGTTCTGCCACGCGTCGTCGTCCGCCGCTTCCACGCGGGTCTCGCCGCGTCCCCACGCCTGGGCAGGCTGCTGGTAGTTCGGCCGCACGGGATGGGGCTTGTGTTGGGCGACCGCCTCGAAGCAGTTCTCGCCCCAGCGCCGGGAAAAGGCGCCGATCTCCCGCCGGCGCCGGATGGGCAGGGCCTCCTCGGACCCGTCCTCGTACCGCACCACGTAGGTCGCAGCGCGCTCGCCCAGCATCCCCTCTCCGCGCATCGGGGAGATCAGGCCGTGCGCGTCCTGTTCGAGGGGGCGACGGTCCGAGGTGTGCAAGAACACCAGCCACTCCCCTCGCGCCGGTTCCAGGGGCACCTCCAGCGGGTCCTGCGCCACGACGAGGGCGCCGTCAATGCGCAAGGCGATTCCCCAGGCCACCGCCTCGCCCCGCGGCGCTTCGGCCACGACGGCCTGCATCTCGGAAGAGAGGGGCGCGCCCGCTAGGTCGGTCCACGGGCGTCCGTTCGCCAGGGGCACCGGAGTAAAGCGCGGGGTCGCGGGGCCGTCACAGAGCGTGTTGGGCATGGGGCCTCCTCATCTCGACGCAGGGTCGACACCGTAGGGAGCGGCGCCAGCGTATGCCGGCCCTCTGCGGCTGTCAACTGCCGCTGGCGAGCTGCTGGGATAGGCGCTTCGATGGCGAACACGGCACCAAGGAGCCCCACGAGGGCCCCAGGCGCAAAGCGGGAGCAACGCCATCGCCCACCAATGGACGATGGTCCCGAGGGGAGGTGTGACCCGTGATCACGCCTCCCCTCCCCCCGCGGCCTGTCGAGGGTGTGTCCCCCGTGCGCCGCTGGGCCGTGGGCTGATCAGCGATCGGGCCGAACGGTTGACAAAGCATCGTCGATGTGCTAACGTGTGCATGAATCGTTGATGGACTCTGCGGTGCTTGATGTTCCCTGCGTGATAGTCGTTGTCGCTGGTGTAGTGTTAGTGGGACACCATGGACAGTGACGGGCGAGGAGGGCACCATCAGGCGGCCGATCCACGAGTGCGCAGTTCCCCTCTTTAGGACCGCAGTGCATCCGCTCTGGCTGCCGCGGCTCTTGGCGTTGTGCGCCGAGGCGCCAACGCCCCACCCGGCCACGCCCCTTGCCTTTCTCATTCAGCCGAACCCGTCGCATTGTTCCCCGTGCCTCGCATCGATCGAGACGCAGCGCCCTGGCCGCGCTTCCGCAGCGTGCGAAAGGGGGTGGTTGCCGCCCATAACCTTGTGATCCTGCCTATGCGTGCCAACCGATCCATTCAGTTGCGCAAAGGAGAAGCAGTGATGCCAGCGCACAATGTGAGTCGAAGACGATTCCTCGGAATGGCGGCAGGGATTGGAGCAGCCGCCCTAGCGGCCGGCTGCCAGACTCCGTCCACCGAGGCGCCTGCCGCGCAGCCCGCCGCCGGTGAGCCCGGCGCGCCCGCCGCCGAAGGGCAGACCGTGAACCTCGTCGTGTGGTCAGAGGCGAACGAGGTCGAGCACTGGCGGGTGGATGCCCCCGTGCAGGCCGCCGAGGCGGTGAACGCCAAGCTCGAGGCAGACGGCGACAACCGCCGCATCACGGCCGAGGGGCTGCGAGACGATGCGGGCTGGGCTGACTATAAAAAGAAGTTCACCATGGCCGCAGACGCCGGCCAGGCCCCGCACATCGTCTGCTCCGGCCACGAGGATGTCCCCGTATGGGCCAACGCCGGGTACATTGTCCCCTTTGACGAGTGCCGCGCCCAGAACCCCGAGTTCGACAACATCATCGAGAGCCTGTGGTTCGCCGGTCAGTGGCAGGGCAAGCTGTGGGCGGTGCCGCAGGACACCGAGGCCCGCCCGATGTTCTACAACAAGACCAACCTCAAGGCCTTGGGCTGGAGCGAGGAGGAGGTCGAGAGCCTGCCCACCCGCATCATGGAGGGCCAGTTCACCCTCGAGGACATGATCGACACCTGCAAGCAGGCCATCGAGCAGGGCATCGTGGAGCCCGGCTACGGCTACTGGCACCGCGCCTCCAAGGGCGGCGACTTTGTCCAGTACTACTATGCCTACGGCGGTCGGCTCTACGACCCGGTGCTGGACAAGCTGGTGGCCGTGCGGTCGGCCCTGGTGGATTGGTACGATTTCCAGCGGCGCGTGGTGGCCGAGGGAATCACGCCCGAGGGCTTTATGGGCACCGATTCCTCCATCTGGCATGACACGGTGACCAGCGGCAAGGTCCTCTTCTGGAACGGCGGCGTGTGGCACTGGGCCGACCAAGCCACCAACTATGTCGCCGACCTCGGCGGGCAGGACTATCTGTTCGAGCACGTCGGCTATGCCCTACAGCCGGCCGGCCGCGAGGGGTTCACGGCGGGCACGCTGTCGCACCCGTTGGTGTACATGATCACGTCCGAGTCGGCCTCCGGCTCTACGGGGTACTATGACCTGGCCTGCGAGCTCCTCGCGGCCACGTCGACCGCGGAGATGAACAGCCTGCACGCCATCGACAGCACCCACCTGGGCATCAACAAGCTCCAGGCCGAGTATGAGCCCTACAAGAACGCGCGGCTCCTGAGCGACACGCTCTACATGCTCGACCACGCCTACTATCAGCCCAACCACGTGATGTATGGCGCCTACTTTGACATCATCTACGATGGCATGCTCAAGGCCATGACCGGTGATCTGTCCCCCGAAGACTCGGTGGAGCAGGCCATCCAACTCCTGAACGTCGAACTGCCCGATTTCGTCGTCGTAGAGTAGACTCTTTGCCCCACGGGCGCGGCGTGTCGCGCCCGTGGGGCCTAACCCGAGGGGCTAACGATGGGTGTTTCTCGCGCCTCGACCTCTGTCTCGACGGCTGCGGTTCCCCGCGGCCGGGCGGGCCTGCGCGACGTCCTTCGCCGCATGTCCGTCCCCCTGCTCTTCATGTCCCCGGCCCTGGTGCTCACCGTGGTGTTCTTTTTTGCCCCGGTGGTGATCCTCCTGGCCATCTCGATGACCAACATGAGCACCGCGACCGGTCTCAGCAACTATCAGTGGATCGGCCTGGACAACTATTCGCTGATCCTGCGCCACCCCAGTACGCCGACCAACCTCTGGGCCACCATTCGCTACGTCGTGTTCACGTTGACCCTGTTCAACGTGGGGGCCGCGCTGGTGGTTGCGCTTCTCTCGACCCACGTTCCGCGGCGCGCCGGGTTCATCTTTCGCGCGCTGTGGCTGCTGCCGCGGCTCACCCCGTCGGTGGTCTATATCATGATGTGGAAGTTCATCGGCGCCGATGCCCCCTATGGCATCATCAGCCGTTACCTGCTGAGCCCCCTGGGGCTCCCCTCGTCCAACCTCACGACGACTGAGCCGTTCCTGTTCGTCATCCTGACCAACGGGTTCCTGGGGGCGTCGTTCGGGATGATCGTCTTTACATCGGCGATCGAGTCGATCCCCAAGGACTATATGATGGCCGCGCTCGTCGATGGCTGTACCGCCTGGCAACGCATCCGTTATGTCATCCTGCCGATGATCCGCTGGCCGCTCCTCTTTGTCACCACCTACCAGACGCTGTCGCTCCTGACGTCCTACGAGCAGATCCTGCTCCTGACCGACGGTGCTGGCGGCACGGAGGTGTGGGCCTTGTGGTCCTATCACCGGGCGCTGAACAACTACTGGGGCAACTTTCAGTGGGGATTCGGCGCCGCGTTGGCGATGCTCCTGGTGGTTATCGGCATCGTCATGTCCGTCATCTATATGCGCTTCTTCCGCTTTGGCGACCTGATCCAGGAGCCGCGCATTGAGGCGCTGTAGGATCGGTCGCGCGGCAATCGTAAGGAGTTGGCCATGACCTGGAGACAGCGTCTCGGCACGATCATCCCACTGGGTTTGCTGGCGCTGATGACCTTGCCAGTCGTCGTGGGGTACGCGTGGATTATCATTTCCACGTTCTCGCAGCGCACGTACGGCCTCAAGCCCGTGGACCGCGACGGAAACTTTGGTGGGTTTACCCTGGACAACTGGTCGTTCCTCTGGGAGGACCCGCACATCTGGACCGTGACGGCCAACACCCTCCTCCTGGCGTTGCTCCTCACGGTGGGCGTGCTGGCGATCTCGTCGATGGCGGGCTATGCGCTGTCGCGGGTGAGTTTCCCGGGACGCAAGGCGTTCCTCGGCGGCACGCTGATCCTGCACGCCTTTCCGAGCGTCACGCTGCTGATCGCCCTCTATTTCGTGCTGCGCGAGATCAGCCAGGTGCCGGTCTTGGGCCGGGGTATCCCGGTGATCGGGGGATTCGGCTACAACACGTTGGGGGGCGTGGCCATGATCATGGTTGCCCTGCAGCTGCCCCTCGGCGTGTGGTTGATGAAGGGGTTCTTTGACAACGTCTCTTGGGATATGGAGCGGGCTGCGCTCATTGATGGCTGCTCGCGCCTTCGGCTCTGGTGGGAGATCATGCTCCCCTCCATCCGCCCGGGCATCGCGGCCCTCTCCATCTTTACCTTT
>JAAZBQ010000577.1 GCA_012513725.1 Chloroflexota bacterium | reverse complement strand
TCACGGTGCGCTACACCCCTACGGCAGGCGTCGAGGAACAGGTGCGGCTGGAGGTCGCATCCACCGACCCGGATCGCCCGGCGCAGGAGATCCTGCTCCTCGGCAGGGTCGGCGAACTGGAGGCGCCCCTGGGCGTCCACCTGCCGCTGGTCATGAAATAGCCGGCCCTCAGAGACCACAACCCCTCGCCGGGTCTGCGGAGACCCGGCGAGGGGTTTTCTGTCGTTGGCGGGCGCGTCCCTACAGGCGCACGCCGTAGGCCACGAACGTGTAGGCGTCCGTCCACGGCCGGGAGCCCCACACGTTCTCGCCCTTGTAAAAGGTGGAGGGGTTCGTCGCCCAGGACTCTCCCTCCTGGAGGTGGTGGGGTCCCAGGAGGTTGCGCAGGGTGCCGGTGATCTCCAGGGCCAGGGTATTCTCCCCCGGGCGGAGCAGGCCGGCGAGATCCGCCTCGTAGGGCCGCCAGAACCACGTCGCCGCCGGCTGGCCGTTGGCCGCCAGGGCCACGCTGTTGGCCATCTTGTCCGCCAGGCGGAACGCTCGCCCCTCGGCCTCGTCGTCGCCCAGCGCCACCTCTCGGCTCAGGCGCACGCGCCCGGCGAAAAAGGGCAGCCCCTGGGGCGTCAGGTCGCCGAGGGCCACCGTCTCGGGCAGGGGCCCGACGACAAAGGGTCCCTCGTAACGCGCCGCGTCCCGGGGCAGCGGTTCCCACTCGCCCGGCGTCTCCACGGCAAAGCGCCCGACAAGATAGGCGGCCTCGATCTCCGAGTCAAAGGTCAGCTTGTTCTTTTCCGCCTCAAAGACCCGGCTGCGGCGCAGGGCCTCGTAGACCTCGGGCGGCTGGCGGAAGGTGGTCGTCACCGCGATGGTGTTCGCCCCGGGGCGCAGGTGGGCGCCGATCGGCGTCATCCGGAAGGAGCGGTCGCGATAGTAGCCGGCGTCGGCCCAAGCCACCTCCCGGCCGTTCACTTCCACCCGGCAGCGGTCGGGCCGTTCGAGCACCAGGGCGGTGTCCTCCTCCG
Source organism: Chloroflexota bacterium (assembly GCA_012513725.1). Lineage (GTDB taxonomy): Bacteria > Chloroflexota > Anaerolineae > UBA1429 > UBA1429 > JAAZBQ01. The sequence continues at coordinate 10,107 of JAAZBQ010000577.1, read as the reverse complement.
GCTGGAACCCCTCGGCCACCTGCACGCTGAACTCCATGCGTATCTCCACTGGCGCCTCGCGCTCCAGCGCCCGGGGCGTGATGACGGAGATGTGCTCGCGCTCGGCCTGCAGTGCGCCATCGAACCAGTAGGCGCAATGGTCGAGGGTCAGGGCGTTGGGGTCCAGGAGTTCCAGGCGCCAGTCCCCCGCCAAGCGTTCCGCCTCCAGGGGCTCGAGATCGACGGCCTCGGAGGCTGTGGGCAGGTCGGCGACGGCCCGGAGATCATCGTACACCAGGAGGGCCAGCGACCCCCGCTCGGGGAATCGGTGGACGACCGTCAGACGACTATCGCCTCCCGAGGCGGGCACTGCTTCCAGGGAGCCGTCCTCGATGACCAGCCGCGCCGCCGCGGCCCCGGGCACCGAGATCGTCGCCTCGTAGGCGCGGTCGACGCTCTTGTTGTGCAAGTAGTAGAAGCGGCAGGGCTGCCCCGCCAGGGCCTCGGGCAGGGCCCGCCACGTGGCGGCGATATCAGCGACCGGCTGGCCGTCTGCGTCGGCCACGGCGATGGGGCGGGCGCACGGGGGCAGCGCCGCGATCGCCTCGGCAGCGTTGGCTGCCCGCTGGCCCAGGGCGCGGAGGGCCTCCAGGGCATCGCTCGCCTCGCCCTCCAGGTAGCGGGGTTGCTCGCCCACCCACAGGAGCGTCCCGCCCCCGGCGGCGAACGCCTCCAGGAGCCGGGCGGTGCTGGCGTCCAGCGTGTCGCAGGGGGGCACGATGACCACGCCGTAGGACTGGCTGCCCACCCGTAGGCGGTCGTCCTCGACCCGCCCGTGGCGCAGGAGGATGCGCTCGTCGCCATAGTGAAAGGGTACGTGGGCGCCCTCCAGCGCGTGGGTAAGGCCCAGGAACGCCTCGTTCAGTTCCGGCAGGCCGGGATTCTCGGCGTTGTCAAAGCGTAGCCACGCCGAGGACTGCGGATGGAGGACCAGGACCTCATAGGCCACCTCCCCCTCGGCCAGGAGCATCCCCACCCGCGAGACGGCGTCGTTGAACGCCCGATAGTCCGGCCACCAGGGCTGTTGGTAAAAGAGTGACGCCGGCCAGTCGCGCTTGCGCAGGCCCCGCAGCGAGTAACCCTGTAGGTGCTGGCAGAGGGTGGTCACCCCCCGGGCCATCTGCCACTCGTAGATCCACTTGAGATCCTCAAAGGTGACGCTCCAGCCGCAGCCGGCGAACGACTCGCTCAGGATCCGGCGCTTGCCGAGCTGGTGGGCCACCGAGGCCACCTGGTGCGGCGTGTTAGGGGGGTCGATGCGCCGGGTCAGCCAGTCCATCCCCGGCATGTGAAAGAACTCGTAATGGGGCATCACGGCGGCGTTGGAGGTCACCTGGGCGGTCAGGCCCTCCTCGAGGACCATGTGCCCGGTGAGCAGCGCCCCGTGGGCCTCGCACCAGTCGTAGAGGGGCTCCATGTAGCCCTGGACGAACAGCTCCTGAACGAGCCGCCAAAAGCGGTAGCGGGTGCGCCGGTAGCCCTCCTCGGGGAAGAACAGGTGGGTCAGGCGGGGTTCCAGGTCCTCACCGTAGGCCGCGCGGTAGCGCTCCGGCAGGATCAGCGACCAGGGGATGCCGTTGCGCGAGACCTGCGGCTCGTCGGTGAACAGCCCGGGCATTGCCCCGCCCAGATCCTGTGCATAGCGCGCGGCATAGGGCGCATAGGCCTCCTCGATAAAGAGGCGGGTGACCTCCGGGTCCAGGACGTCGACATAATAGGGGTTCACCTCGTAGAAAAAGCGCAGGGCTTCGCCAGAGGTAGTGGTGGCCTCTGCGATGGTGCGCTCCAAGTCCGCGGGGGGCGAGGCGGCCGGCTCGTAGCGGAGGTACTTTTGCTGGTAGCGCTCCCCGCGACCGTTCACCCGGCCGTCGCCGAAACCGGAGGGCCAGCCGTTCTCGTCATAGGCCCAGGCGCCCATGCCCCGGGCCCGCGCCTCCTCGACGCCGGCGGAAATGTTGGCGAACCACTCCTCGCCGAGGTAGGGGGTCTGCAGGCCGCCGCGGGCGTGCATGAAATAGCCGCCCAGACCGGCGGCGTCCATCTCGGCGATCTGGCGGCGGGTCTCCTCCACCTCCAGCCGCTCGTTCCACGACCAGAAGGGGATGGGGCGGTACATCTTGGGCGGGTCCTGCAAGAGGCGCGTCAGGGGGTTGGGCATCGGGCGGCTCCTTCACGGGGTGGGTGGCGACATCGGCCCTATGATCGCCCGGGCCCGCGGAAGTGTCAAGGGTAGGCAAGACCCTCACCACCAAGGGCACAGAGAACACCAAGGGAGGACGGAAAGGGGAGGCGATGTCTCCGTGCGTTCCTGGCTGGAACTGCCCTCTTGCCTTGGTGTTCTTGGTGCCCTTGGTGGTGAAACTCCCTCAGCCCTTCACCGAGCCGGCCGTGATGCCGGCGACAAAGTAGCGCTGCAGGGCAAAGAACACCAGGAGGGGCAGGATCATGGAGAGAAAGGCCCCTGCCGTCAGGAGCTGCCAGCCGGCGCCCATAGAACTGACCAGGTTGCCGATGATCACCGTCATCGGGGCCACGTCCGGGGTGCCGCCCAGGAAGATCAGGGCGATCAGGAGGTCGTTCCACACCCACATGAACTGAAAGATGATCAGCGACGCCAGCGCCGGCACCGAGAGGGGCATCACCAGCCGGAAAAAGGCGGTAAAGCCCGAGGCGCCGTCCAGGTAGGCGGATTCCAGCATCTCCCGGGGCAGGGTGCCGAAAAAGTTCCGCAGCAGGTAGATGGCGAACGGCAGCCCAAAGCCCGTGTGCGCCAGCCAGATGCCTAGGAACGACCCCGTCCAGCCGATGGCGCTGTAGATGCGCAGGATGGGGATGAGCGCCATCTGCAGGGGCACCACGATCAGGCCCACGACGATGACGAACAAGAGGTTGCGCCCGCGGAACTCCATCCAGGAAAAAGCATACGCGGCGAACGCCGCGATCATCACCGGGATGATCGTGGCGGGGATGGTGATAAAGATGCTGTTGATGAACGCCCGGCCGATCCCCGTGCCGACGATGGCCCCCTCGTATAGCTCCAGGGTGAACTGGCCCAGGTCGCGAAAGGCCGTCCACCAACCGGTAGTGGCCACCAGCTGGGCGGGCCGGAAGGAGCTCACCAGCAGGCCGATGGTGGGCAACAGCCAGATGATGCAGATCAGGATGACGGCCACGTGCAAGGGGATGCGGGCCAGCCGCCGCTGCCGGCGGGCGCGAGCCGACTCTTGCCCGTTGCTCACCTGCGGGGCGTCTACCTCGCTCATCGGATGGCCTCCTGTTCCCGGAAGCGGCGAATGTTAAAGATCATGATCGGCACGATGGCTACGAGCAGGACGACGGCGATGGCGCTCGCCCGGCCAAAGTTGCGAAACTGGAACATCTCCTTGTACATCCGCACGGCGATCACGTCGGTGCCATAGTTGCCGCTGGTCATCACGTAGACGATGTCGAATAGCTTGAGGGCGTTGATGACGATCGTGGTCGCCACCACGGCGATGGTGGAGGCCATCATCGGGATGGTCACCCGCGTGAGGATCTGGAACTCGGTGGCGCCATCCACCCGGGCGGCCTCGATGATCTCCGTGGGGATACCCTTCAGGCCGGCGGAGAGGATCACCGTGGCAAAGCCAGTCCACATCCATACGCCTACCAGGATGAGGGCCACGTTGTTGATTCCGGACCGGATGAGCCAGGGTACCGGTTCTCCCCCGAACAGGGTGACGATGGCGTTCAGGGTGCCCGTCTGGGGCTGCCCGGCCGGCTTGAAATCGAACACCAGCCGCCAGATGACGCCTGCGGCCACCGCAGAGATCGCCATGGGCACGAACACGATGGACTTGGCCACGGCCTCGTAGCGAACGCGGTCAAAGAGGACGGCAAAGATCAGCCCCAACCCCACGGTAAATAGCGGCAACAGCACCAGCCACAGGAGGTTGTTCCGCATGGCCAGCAACGTGCTGCGGTTCGTGAACAGGTTCTGATAGTTGCCGACCCCCACAAACTCCTCGGAGCGGGGGCCGTAGAGGCTGATATACGACGTGTTCACGGCCGGGTAGATCAGATAGAGGCCCATCAGCACGAGCGCCGGGATCACCCACAGCCATGGGCGCAGTCGCTGCCGGATGAGGTATGGCAGGCGCTCCAGGATCCACTCCACGAGGGCCACATAAGCCACCGTGACGATGGGCACGCCCACCACGACGATCAGGGCGGTGACGACACGGTTGTCGAACATGCGCTTCCCCCAACTCCCCGGAGGCGGCGGAGCGATCCACCGCCTCCGGAGTGTACGCTATTGCGCGTAGGCATCCGCCGCGACGGCATCCATGTTCTCGAGGATGGCATCCAGCTGGGCCGGATTCTGCACGTACTCGAGAATGGCGGAGAAGAAGGCCTGGTTCACCTGGCTGGGCATCAGGTCCGAGGCGTCGAACACCACCACCTCGCTCTCCAACAGGATCTCGGCGGTGCCCGCCGTGATCTCGTCGGGATAGACGTCCAGCGGCATGGCCTGGTTCGCGGAGATGTACCCGCCGCCGGCCTCGGCCCAGATGGCCTGGGCCTCAGGAGAGGCCAGGTAGCGCACGAGCGCCTGTGCTTGCGGCGTGTCGTTGAACATGATGATCGCGTCACCGCCGCCGATCACGGCCTGCGGATCGCCCTCATTGAACACCGGGAAGCCAAAGAAGTTCAGGTCGGTGATGGGCTCCACGTCCGGGTTGCGCGAGACGATAAAGTCGGCGATGAACGACCCCTGATGGGCCAGATAGGCTTGTGGCGGATCGGCAAACAGCGGGTCGCCGACGCCTTCAAAGTTCGTGGTAAGGACCGTGTCGACGCCGCCGTACACCATGCCGTCAGTGGCCACGATCTCGCCCCAGGTCTCAAAGGCCTGGCGCACCTCGTCGGAGGTCCACGCAAGCTCGCCCATCCACCATGCGTCATAGGCTTCCTGCCCCGACTGGCGGAGGAGGATGTCCTCGATCCAATCGGTGCCGGGCCAGCCGCTGGCCGCGCCCGACTCTAGAGCCTCGGACCACGGGGCGGTGCCCGTGTCGGCGATCTCTTGAGAGATGGCCATGAGGTCGTCCCAAGTCTCGGGGATCTCGTAGCCGGCGTCCTCAAAGGCTCCGACGTTGTACCAGATAAAGCCCTTGGAGGCAGCCTTCATGAACAGGCCGTTCAGGGTGCCATCCACGCTACCGAGCTCCTGCCAGACCTCGGCGTACTGCTCGCCAAAGGTGTCCATATCCAGGACGGTGGAGAGATCCACCAGTTCGCCCTCCCGGCCAAACTGCGCCATGATGCCGGGGTTGGCGACGGCCGCCAGGTCGGGCGGGTTGTTGCCCGCCACGCGGGTCGTCAGGATGGCGTCCAGGTCGCGGGTGCCGGTATAGTCGATGGAGATGCCGGTGGCCTCGATAAAGGGAGCGAGCATGGCATCCAGGGCCTCCTGCTCGACGCCCGTCCAGGTCGCCACAAAGCTCACGCTGCCGCCGATCTCTTCACCGCCGGCGGCCTCCATGGCGGCCTCCTCCGGAGTGAGGAGCTCACCAGGAGCACCCGCTTCTGGGGTCTCGTCGGCCTCGGTCGTTGGTGTGCCTTCGGCCTCGGTCGTTGGGGTTCCTTCCGCCTCGGTGGTCGGTGTGCCCTCTGCTTCGACAGTGGGCGTGCCTTCGTCCTCCTCCTCAACGGTCGGGGTCTCCTCGGCCGGCATGGTGGCTTCCGGTTCGGCTTCCGGCTCTGTCGGCACGGCTTCCGGTTCAGTCGGGACGGCCTCCGGCTCCGTCGGCACGGCGCCCGGGGTCTCTACGCCCGGTGGTGTCTCGCCCGGGGGCACGGTCGGCTCGCCTGTAGGCGTAGCACAACCTACCAACAGCCCAAGAATGAGCACAACCACCGCAAGGGATCTGAGCTTGGACATCGTACTCCTCCTGTTCCACACGATGCATGGGTTGCCCTGCCGCGCGGGCGCGCGCCGACCCGGGCCCGACTGGGCGGCGGGCGTAGCGGATGATGCGCGACAACAGGTCAACACTCACGTCCTAGCCGATCACTAGGGGTGTGGGCAACGTGCGGGGATGTCCAGAAGGAGGGGTAGAGCAGCGGAACGTGCTACATGGTCGCGGGGGCCGCGTCGCCAGAGCCGCCTCAGCGCGGGCTTTCGGTCGGTCTGGGCGGTGCCGCGCATTCCCGCGCCTGTCGTGAACCGACAGGAGGGCGCAAGAGTCGCGTAGACAGGAATCGATCCAGAGCGGACGTACTGCGAGGGGCGTTGGGAAGCGCGCAGATGGCGATGCGGACAACAAGGCGCACAAGAGCCCAGTGACAGCCACCATCAATGTAACATATTGTCAGGAGTGGGTCAAGCGGAAGAAGCAGGTTCTTGCGCTCCCCTTCCCGGAAGCTGCTGAGCCGTCTGCGGCACGGCTTCCGGGAAGGCTCTTCTAGAAGAGTAACGCAGAGACGCAGAGCAGGACGCAAAGGCGCAGGGGAGAGAAGAATAACGCAAAGACGCAAAGACGCCAAGGAGGCGGAGGGCCAGAGGCCGCATTCGGGTCATCCCCGATGGAATAGGGGAGCAGCCACGCACGGGGGGCATCGTTGCCCGTGGGCTGCAATCTACTGGCTAGCCCCTGCGTCTTTGCCCCTTTGCGTCTTGGCGTTATTCTTCTCTTATCTTGCCCGCGTCTCTGCGTCCTGCTCCGCGCCTCTGCGTGATGCTCCCCATCCCAAAGGCGGGCCCCAGACGGCCTTGGCACCCTTCGGGAGGGCGAGCGCCTACACCAGCGCGCCGTCGGCCCGCAGCGTCTCCTGCAGCGCCCGGACGTCCACCGCGGCGGGATCCACCCCCGCCGCCACGGCCAGCGCCGCCGCCGTCCCCGCGGCCTGGCCGACGGCCATGCAGGTGCCCATCACCCGGGCGCCCGCCATCCCCTCGTGGGTGGCCGAGATGCACCGGCCGGAGGCCAAGAGGTTCGGCGTTGCCACCGAGAGGAGGCTGCGGTAGGGGATGTCGTACCAGTCGCCCTGGGGCGGGTAGAGCTCCTGGCGCGAGCGCATCTGCTCGTGCTCGGCGGCCCAGTAGGGGCATTCGGCGCCCTTGGGGCACTCTACCGTGCAGAGGTGCACGGGGTAGGTGTGGCCCAGCGGGCAGTGGATGTCGATCCACCAGGAACCCCGAGCGATAGCGTCCTCGAACTTTGCTCCCTGATGGACGTCCTCGCCCGTCAGGGCGTAGGGGCCCACAATCTGGCGGCTCTCCCGGGGGCCCACCTGGGGTGAGGTCTGCTGCACATAGGCGTCGGCGAACTCGGGGGCCGTGGCCCGCAGGTAGCGCACCAGGTCCCAGATCTCCCGGCGAATCGACGTCTCCGCATGGGTCATGTCGCGGACGTCGGTGGAATCGCCGCCGTAGCGGGTCATGTTGCTGGAAAAGTGGTCGCAGTGGTGGGCGTTGTTGTTCATAAAGTTGGGGTTGTAGAAGCGAAAGCGCCCGTCCTCCATCTCCCGTTCCACCTGCTGGCGCAGTTCCTGCTGGCGCTCCTCGCTCAGGGGCGCATGGCCGGCGATGTGGAAGAACGAGCCGATGGACTCCCCGCGCCCGTCGAACGCCCGCCCCTGGGTGGTGGGGGCGCCGGCGCGAAAGGCTACGTCGGCGTCTCCGGTGGCGTCGATGAACACCTTGCCGGCCACCGCCTGCCGGCCCGACTTGGACTCGACGATGACGGCGGCGATTCTGTCTCCGTCCGTCACGACGTCGGTAATGTGGGTGTGCAGGAGGAGGTGAACCCCCGCCTCGGCGCACATCTCGTCGATGACCACCTTGAGCGCCTCGGCGTCAAAGCGCACGCCCCACTCGCCGAGCGCCTCCTCCCACGTGGGGGCGCAGCCCAGGGCGTGCATCCTCTCGGTGGCCTCCTTGAGGATCCCCTCGACGATGGGGATGTCGCTCTCGGAAGCCGTGTGCGCCAGGATCGGCGCCACGAGTCCGGCAGTGGCCAGCCCCCCCATGAACCCGTAGCGCTCGATGAGCACCGTCTTGGCCCCGTGCCGCGCCGCGGCGATGGCCGCCGGAAAGCCCCCCGGTCCCCCGCCGCAGACCACCACATCCGCCTCGAGGACGATGGGTACCTCGCGAGATGGTTCCGTCAGCGTACGCATGGTGATCCTCCCTCTCCTTTGTGGAGGCCGAGTGGCCTGTCCGCAGTCTACCGGCGCCCCTGATAGATCGTTCGCGTGTACGTTTCCACGGTCTCCATGGCGTCGGTGAACGCCCCCGCCGTCGCCTGCACGCCGGGCAGGTCGACGAACCCCTCGGGCGCGACGCCGTCCTCCTCGTAGGCCTGCCGAAAGTAGGGCACCCGCAGGAGCCGCTCCAGCACCTCGTCGGGCACCGGCTCCACGATCCGCGGGGCGATCTCCCGGTTGCGGTAGAGGGCCAGGAAGGAGGCCATGATGTTGGGAAAGATGGTGAACACCATCTCCCCGCCGGCCAACTGCTCGAGGTGCCAGATGCGCGTTTTGCCGTCCACCGTGGGCCCCAGCCGCATCGAGGCGCACAGGATGCGCGCCTCATAGCCCCGGGCCATATACAGCGCATAGGCCCGCCGGGCCACGGCCACCCCGGCCCACCGCAGGTCCGCGTCGCTCAGGGAGACGCCGACCTCGGCGGCCTCCTCGCGAAAGCGAGGCACGTCCTCCATGCGGCCGAGCATCAGCGCAGCGCAGCACCGGGCGCCCTGGAGGCTGCGTCCGGCGGCGCGCGCCTCTCGATAGCCCTCCCGGGCGGCCTCGGCGACGGCCACCATCTGCGCCACGCTAAAGCAGAGGGTGGCGGTGGTGGCGATCCCCTCGGCCGAGAGCGCCCGCAGCCCGGCGATCCCCTCCCGGGTGGCGGGCATCTTGATCATCAGGTTGGGGGCCAGGGCGTGGAGGCGCCGCGCCTGGGCGAGCATGGTCTCCGTATCGGTGAGGGCGCGGGGATCCACTTGCGCGCAGACGTGGCCATAGCGGCCCGCGGAGGCCTCGTAGAGGGGCAGAAAGCGCAGCGCCGCGGCGCGGCACACCTCGCCGTACACCCGCCAGAGGTGCTCCTGGGAGTCGGTGGCCGCGGTGGCCTCGGCCACCGCATAAGCGTCCCAGCGCTCGCGGTCGTTCTCGATGGCCCCCCAGGCCAGGGGCGGATTCGTGGTCGCCCCGCGCAAGAGGCCCGCGGCCGGGATGGCCGGATCCCACAGCCGCTCGAGTTCGCCGGGCGTGGCCGGCGGCCCCTCGGGCGAGGCCAGGAGCTCCGCCCGCCAGCGCTCATAGATGAGGGGCGATGAATCCCACCAGACCTCGGTGCCGGGGTGGAGTGCGACGAGCCGTTCTACCGCCGAGGGCGCTTCCGTCATGCCCGATTCTCCTCCTGGGTTCATGGGTACTGTATGGTGACCGCCCCTCCCCATCCCGGAATCTGCCTTGCCCCTTCGGGTCCGGGATGGTTCCGCAGTCCTGGAACCTTCCCGGAAGCGAAGCCAGCTTCCGGGAAGGGGTCCTCACGCCCGCACGTGCCAGTCGCCCTCGACGATCCACTTGTAGGTGGTCAGCGCCTGGGCGCCCACGGGGCCGCGGGCATGGAGTTTCTGCGTGCTGATGGCTACCTCGGCCCCCAGGCCGAACTGGCCGCCGTCGTTGAACCGGGTGGAGGCGTTCACGAACACCGCCGAAGAGTTCACCTCGCCGATGAACCGCTGGGCATGGGCATAGTCGTTGGTCAGGATGCCGTCCGAGTGCTGGGTCGAGTACCGCGCGATGTGGGCGATGGCCTCGTCCAGCGTGTCCACCACCTTGGTGGAGAGCACCAGTCCCAGGAACTCCTTGCCATAGTCGTCGGGCCCGGCGGGCGACACGCGCCCGGCATCGACCCCCGGCGCGCCCCGAAGGATCGCCATCGACGCCTCGTCGCCGCGGATCTCCACCCCACAGGCGCCCAGCGCCGCGGCCATCTGGGGCAAAAAGGCTTCCGCGACGGACCGGTGCACTAGGACGGTGTCCAGGGCGTTGCACACAGAGGGCGCCTGGGTC
>JAAZBQ010000576.1 GCA_012513725.1 Chloroflexota bacterium | reverse complement strand
TGAAACGCCTCGAGCTGTACGGATACAAGAGCTTTGCCGCCCGCACCGTGTTCGAGTTCGGTGAGGGCATCGCCGCCATCATCGGCCCCAACGGGTCGGGCAAGAGCAACATCGCCGACGCCATCCGTTGGGTGATGGGCGAACAGAGCTACAGCACCCTGCGGGCCAAAGGCACCGAGGACATGATCTTTGCCGGCACGGGCTCGCGCCCGCGGATGGGCATAGCCGAGGTGCTCATCACCCTCGACAACTCGGAGGGGCTCCTGCCCCTAGAGTACTCGGAGGTCCTGGTCGGCCGGCGGGCGCATCGCTCGGGCGAGAACGAGTACATCCTGAACGGCAACCAGGTCCGCTATCGAGACGTGCTGGAGATCCTCGGCGGGGCAGGGCTGGCGCGCAGCCGCTACACGGTGATCGGCCAGGGCCTCGTCGACGCCGCGCTGGCCCTGCGGCCCGAGGCGCGGCGGGCCCTCTTTGAGGAGGCCGCAGGGGTCTCGCAGCATCTCCGCAAGCGGGAAGAGGCCCTCAAGCGCATTGCCGAGACGGAGCGCAACCTGGAGCGCGTCCGCGACATCCTCTCCGAACTAGGGCCCCGCGCCCGCACCCTCCACCGCCAGGCGGAGCGCGCCGAGGAGCACCACCTCCTGCAGCGCGACCTCGAGGAGTTGCAGCGCATCTGGTACGGCTATCAGTGGCAGCGGCGCCAGCACGCCCTGGCGGCCGCCGAGGAGGCGTTGCGCGCCCAGACCGCCCTCCTCCAGGTGCAACGCAGCCGGTCCGCCGGGTACGCCGAGCGCGTGGGCGAGGTCGAGGCCCGCCGAAAAGAGCAAGAGGCCGTCATCACCCACCTCACCGACCGGCTGGCCGCCCTGCGCGACGAGTCGGAGGCCCTGCGCCGAGAGGTGGCCGTGGTGCAGGAGCGCCAGGGCCTCTACGACGAGCAGCGTGCCACCCTGGCCGCCGAGACGGAAGCCCTCGCCTCGCGGCGGGAGGTCCTCCAGCAGGAAATCACCCACGCCAAAGAGGAACTCGGGCGCCAGCAGACCGCCTGCGAGGCCGCCGCCGGAGAACTGCGCGCCGCCCGAGAGGAACTGGCCGCCATCGATGCCGCGCGCCAGGGCGTCCAGCGGGAGGCGGACGCCGCCGAGGCGCGCCTTTCGGCGCTGGTGCGCACCCTTTCCACCCAGCGCGCCCGCCTGGAGCAGCTCGGCGAGCGCCACGACCGCCTCCTGGCCGAGCGCGACGAGCTAGCCGGCGCCCAGGAACGCCTCCAGGAGCGCCTGGCCCACCTGACCGAGAACCGCGAGGCGCTCCAGGAGCGCGCGGCCCGAGTCGCCCAGGCCCGGCAGGAGAGCCTGGCCCGGCTGGCGGCCGCCGAGGAGGAGATCGGCGCGGCGCGGCAGTCGCTGGCCGCCGCGGAACAGCGCGTAGCGCGCCTGGAGCGCGACCGCGACGGCCTCACCTCCCGCCAGGAACTCCTCGCCCGCCTGCGCCAGGAGATGACCGGCTACCACCCCGGCGTGCGCGCGGTGATGGGCGCCGGGCTGCGGGGGCTCTTGGGCCCGGTGGTGA
>JAAZBQ010000071.1 GCA_012513725.1 Chloroflexota bacterium | reverse complement strand
CCCGCCACCGACCAATCAACGCCGTTACGCGAGTAGGACAGCGACCACTCGTCGCCAACGCGCCCGACGCGCATAAAGGGGGGCGCCTCACCGACAGCGCCCAGGTCGACGTCGAGCAGTTGATTCAGCATCCCCCCCGTGTACTCGAGGACAGTGGCGTACAGGCGCTCGCCATCCGTGTCAAAGCCAAAGAGGAGGCTGTCGTCGGGCCCCTGCTCGAACATGAGCCCCTGCTGCTGAAAGCGAGCGGCCAGCTTGGTCGTGAACTTGGCCTCCACTTCCAGATCGGCATCGGCCACCGGCTGCAGGATGCGGGGGACCCTGTTACCATCGATATCGGCCCCGTGAGGCACGCCCGCGGGCAACTCGAGTGCGAGCCAGACGTCGCCATTCGGCTGCGGTGCGGAACGCACCAGCGTGTCGCCGAGTGGATCGACCAAGGTCCACAGGTTGGGGTCCAGGCCCCCGGTAAAGTCATCGGACACGAATGGACCGGCCGGTTCCGCGGCGGCGGGACCGGCGCTCGCCGGGACGGGGGCCACGGAAAGGCCCACCAGCGCGAGTGCCATGATGATGGCCATCAGGCGACTGCTCAATGCGTGCTTCATGGAAAACTCCTTCACCTCGTTACCCTGCCCTCGACCGGGCAGCCATGGCGGGCCCGACAACGAGCGGGCCACCTAGACGGCGTTGTCGTACAGCGGTGCGTGTCGGCGCGGTGGAGCGGGGGAGAGGGCGAGATGGGGGTTGAGGGCTTTTCCTGTCTTCCGGCTCAGACGATGCGTGGCTCGGGGATCGGCACGATAAACTTGCCGTTCTGCTCCCGATAGGCGCGTTGCTGCTCCATGATCTCGTCGGCAAAGTTCCAGGCTAGGAGCAGCACATAGTCCGGCATGTCCTCCTGCAGTTTGGACGTCGGCAGGATCGGCAGGTGGTTGCCGCCCATGTAGCGGCCGTGCTTGACGGGGTTCAGATCCACGACATAGTCCACCAGGCGGTCGTCGATCTCGCAGTAGGAGAGAAGCGTGGCCGCCTTGGCTGCAGCACCATACGCCACGATGCGGTTGCCCTGGCGCTTCAGGTCCCACAGCATGTCGGTCAACCGCTTCTTGATCCCCTGCACGCGCTCGGCAAAGTCCAAGTAGTACTCGGGTCGATCCACCCCCTTTCGCTGTTCCTCCGCCAGCAGATCGCGGACGGAATCCTGCACCGCCTCCTGCGGTTCCACGTAGAGCCGCAGCGAACCGCCGTACGTCGGAATGCGGCGCACGTCGTTCAGGTACAACCCGTGCCGTCGGAAGAGGTGATCCACCGACGTGGCCGAATAGTTGAACAGGTGCTGATGGTAGATGGTGTCGAACTCGCAGTGATCCACGAGGTCGGCCACATAGTGGGCCTCAAAGACGGCCATCCCGGTATCCTTGAGGAGGATGCGCACCCCCTCGACAAAGCCGTTCACGTCCGGCACGTGGGCCAGGACGTTGTTCGCCAGGAGCAAGTCGGCCTGCACGCCCTCCTCGTCGCGAAGCCGGCGGGCGAGGTCGGTTCCGAAAAAGTCGATCAGCGTGGGGATGCCCGCCTGCTGGGCGGCCCTGGCCGGGCCCTCGGCCGGATCGATGCCCAACACCGGGATGCCGGCCTCGGCGAACACCTTGAGCATATAGCCATCGTTCGAGGCGGCCTCCACCACCTGGCTGGAGGCATCCAGCCCGCGCCGGGCGATCAGTTCCTCGGCGCTCGACCGAAAGTGCGCCAGGAGCGACCGGGAGACCGAAGAGTAGTACGGATAGTCGCGACCAAAGAGGATGTCGGGATCCACCGACTCGGTGATCTGCACCAGGGCGCAGTTCGGGCAAAAGGCCCAGTCCAGCGGCGCCCTGATCTCCGGCTCGTTCAGCTGGTCGGCGGTCAACAGCGCGTCGGCCAGCGGCGTGACCCCCAACGACAGGATCGGCATCAGCGGGTCGTGCCCGCAAGAGCGGCAGCTCGTCGTCGTTGCCATGCGTTCCCCCTACTCGCTCGCTCGGGAAGCAGCGCCCGCCACCTCCTGCGCCTTGGTCCAGCGCAGGCGATCGGTGAGGCGGCCCTCCTCCATCAGTAGCTTGACGTGGGCGATGCGCTTGAAGCGCGGCCCCTCGAAATCGTCCACGGTGATGCCGATGCGCTGAAACGCCTCGTACAGCTCCTCGGCGCCACGCCGGGCCGTCCACTGCGGCTTGTAGTCGGGCAGGGTACGGGCCAGCCGATTGCAGTCCACGCGGTAGTTGCGCTTGTCGGGGCCGGCGCCGTCGGCGTACTCGATGCGCGAGCCGGGCACCACCGAGGCCACGATCTCGGCGAGTTCGCTGACGCGATAGTTCTCCGTGGTGGTGCCGATGTTGAACACCCCGTTGCGCACGACGTCCTTGGGGGCGTGGAGGATGGCAAGGAACGCCCGGGAGATGTCCTCGATGTGGACGATGGGCCGCAGGGCCCTACCGTCGCTCTTGAGGAACACCTGCCCCGTGGTGTAGGCCCAGGCAGTGAGGTTGTTCAGGACCAGGTCGAACCGCAGCCTGGGCGACACCCCATAGGCCGTCCCGCTCCGGGGAAAGGTGGGGCAAAAGGCCTCGTCGGCCAGGGCGCTGACGGCCTGCTCCACCGCCACCTTGGATTCGCCATAGGGCGTCACGGGGTTCAGCGGCGAGTTCTCGGTGAGCCAGTCCTCCCCCGCCGCGCCATAGTTCGAGCAGGAGGAGGAAAAGATGAACCGCTCGACGCCCGCCTCCTTGGCCAGCCGCGCCAGCCGCACAGAGGCGGCATGGTTGATCTCGTCGGTGAGCGAGGGGTTCAGATCACCCAGCGGATCGTTCGACAGGGCCGCCAGGTGGATCACTGCCTCATAGCCCGCCAGGTCCTCCGCCGTCACGTCGCGGATATCCTTGCGGATGCTGGGGACGTCGACGATGTCCTGCCCATCGCCAAAGGTGCAGGTCTCGTAGAGTTCCGTATCCAGGCCGACGACCTCGTGCCCGGCGTCCAGGAGCATCGGCGTCATCACCGTGCCGATATAGCCGCGGTGTCCCGTCAGTAGTACGCGCATGCTAGCGATCCTCCCATATCTTCCAAGGGGCGTTGCCGGACTGCCACATGGATTCGAGGACGTGCTTTTCTCGTAGCGTGTCCATGCACTGCCAGAACGACGTGTGCCGATAGGCCATCAACTGTCCGTCGCGGGTCAGCCGCTCGAGGGGCTCCCGCTCCCAAACGGTCTGGTCACCATCAACATAGTCAAACACGCCCGGCTCCAGGACAAAGTAGGCGCCGTTGATCCAGCCCTCCCCGATCTGGGGCTTTTCGGTGAACTCGGTCACCTGGGCGCCGTCGAAGCGCATGTACCCGTAGCGGGCCGGGGGGCGCACGGCAGTCAGCGTGGCGAGCTTGCCGTGGGAACGGTGAAAGTCCAGCAGATCGCGGAGGTTCACGTCGGACACGCCATCGCCCCAGGTCAGCATGAAGGTCTGGTCGCCCACATAGGGGGCCAGCCGCTTGATCCGTCCGCCGGTCTGGGTGGCGAGGCCGGTATCCACGAGGTCCACCGTCCAGTCCTGCCGCTCGCCGTCATGGACGTCTATCCGGCCATCGGCCAGGTGTACCGTGAGGTTGGAGTGCAGCGAGCAGTAATCCACCATGTACTTTTTGATCACCTCGCCCTTGTACCCCAGGGCGATGACAAAATCGTTGAACCCATAGTGCGCATAGTGGCGCATGATGTGCCAGAGGATCGGTCGCCCGCCGATCTCGACCATCGGCTTGGGGCGGATCTCCGTCTCTTCCGCCAGCCGCGACCCGTATCCGCCGGCCAGGATGGCTACTTTCATGGTCGTCGCCTCTCTAGGAACTCGCGTAACTTGCCTTCAGGGCCCGCAGGCGTTGCTGCACGGGCCAGGTAATGCGTTTGGCGAGCCACCCGGCCAAGATCAGGTGGCAGAGCGCCTGCTCCCGGGGGCTCAAGCCGGCCCGCCGGATGGCGTTCGAGTACTCGCGCAAGTGCTTCCAGGTGGTGGGAGGCTGCGCCTTGCCACGGTTGGCCGGGTCGAACCACGCCGCGTTCTCCGCACGGGTGGGGTTCGCCCGCCAGGAGTTCTGCGCGTGATCCCGCCGGAAGAACAGCCGCTCGGGCACCTGGTACAGCTCGCCTCGCAGGATGAGCTCGCCCAGGAGCACCTGATCCGAGGACACGTACCCACCGATCAGCGGCGTCTGCACCAGCACCTCCTTGCGCATCACCCCAAAAATGGCGTTCCACTCCCTGGCCTTGCGAAACAGATAACCGCGAAAGCGCTCGTGGGGGAGAGAGGAGCGAAAGTCTAGTTGATCGTCATAGTCGCCGACCAGGTTGCTGCGCCCATCGATGATGCCCGTCCGGCAGTGGCAGACCGCCACCGCTGGATCGGCATCGAGCACCTCTACGCACTGCGCCAGGTACTCGGGCGCCATCAGATCGTCGTGGGCGGCCCACTTGAAATAGGCGCCCCGCGCCTCGTGGACCACGCGGTT
>JAAZBQ010000575.1 GCA_012513725.1 Chloroflexota bacterium | reverse complement strand
GCGCGACGCGGGCACGGCGATCATCATGAGCACCCACCAGATGCACGCCGTCGAGGAGATGTGCCAGCGGATCCTCCTGATGGATCGCGGCTGCGCGGTGCTGTACGGCTCGCTGGAGGAGATCCACGCCCGGTTCAGTGGCAACACGGTCGACATGGTCGTCCGGGGCACGCTCCCCCCAATCCCGGGCGCCGAGGTCCTGAGCAACGGCGCCGGCGCCTACCGCATCACCCTGCCCGAGGGCGTCACGCCCGAGGTCCTGCTGGGGATGCTCTGCGGCCTGCCGGGGCTGACCATCGAACGCTTTGAGCCAGCCGAACGGTCCCTCGACGACATATTCGTCCAGGTGGTGGGCGAGGAGGGGCTAGCCCGGGAGGCGTCGGCATGAAGGTGTGGCTGGTCGCGGCGAACACCTACCGCTACGGAGTGCGCTCCGCGTCGTTCCTCATCCTTACCCTGGCCCTGCCCCTCCTGATGGTGTTGGTGGGCGCCCTGCCTTGGCTCCTTCGGCCCGACGGGGCGGAGGACATCGCCGGCCCCGTTGGTTATGTCGATCAAACACTGCTCCTCGCCCCACTCGAGGAGGCGCCCGTCCCCGATGGCGGCCCGCCCTTGGTCCGGTTCGACGATCCGGCGGAGGCGCTGCAAGCCCTGGAGGGCGGAGAGATCACCGGCTACCTGCTGATCCCCGCCGGCTACCTTCGTGGAGAGCCGACCCGCTGCGTGGGCCCGGCGGCCCTCGGCCGAGAGGCCCGCGCGACCTGGGAGGCGGCGCTCCGCTGGGGCCTGGCGCTGCGCTGGGGCCTGGCGCCCGATGCGGACCCGCGGCTCCTGGCGCGGCTGGCCGATCCCGCGGCGCTCACCTACGCCAGCCTCTCGGGCCAGTCGCTGACCGACGGCCCCCTGCTGGTGGTGCGGGCGCTGTTCCCGGGCCTCCTGGGGGTGCTCTTTGCCCTGGCCGTCTTTACCGGCGCCGGGCAGATGGGCGTGGCGGTGATCCGCGAAAAGGAGCACCGCGCGATGGAGATGGTGATCACCTCCCTGCGGCCCACGGCGCTCCTGGCCGGCAAGGTGCTGGGGATGGCGCTCCTGAGCCTGACCCAGCTGGCCATCTGGGGGATGGGAGGACTGGTGGCGGCCGGCCTGCTCGTCTCCGGGCGCTTGGGGCTGCCCGCCTTTAGCCCGCCGTGGGAGGCCGTGGTGTGGGCAATCCTCCTCGGCGTGCCAGGGTACCTCCTCTACGCGGTCCTCGCCGCAGGGCTGGGGATCATCGCCGGCGACGAACAGAACGCCCAGGAGCTGGCCGGCGCCTTGGGACTGGTGGCCGTGGCGCCCCTCTGGCTCGTGGGGCTCGTCTTCCTGGCGCCCCAGGGGCCGTTCGCCGTGGCGCTGAGCCTGTTCCCCCTCTCGGCGCCGGTCGTCCTCCTGCTGCGGATGACCATCGCCCAGGTGCCCGCCTGGCAGCCCGCGGCGGCCCTCTCGCTCCTCCTCGCCGGGTTGTTCGTGGCCACCTGGATCGTGGCCCGGGTGTTCCGGGCGTCGATGCTGCTCTACGGCCAGCCCCTCCGGCCGCGGCAGGCGTGGCGGGCGCTCCTGGCCGAGGAGGAGTAGGCCGATGGGCGCCATCTGGCTCATCGCTAGCCGCGAGTTCCGCGAGCGCATCCGGCGCAGGGGCTTTATCCTGGCCGCGCTGGCCACCCCCCTGCTCCTGATCGTCATCTGGGTTGCCACGGCGCTCCTGACCGCCGGGTTGCCCCCGATGGATCAAGCCCCAGGTGCTCCCCTGGCAGCGCCCCCCCACCTCCGCCAGCCCATTGGTTATGTCGACCAGGCGGGGCTGATCCGGCGCATCCCCCCACCGCTGCGCGCCGATCGCGTCCGCGGCTATGCCGACGTCGCCGCCGGCGAGGAGGCCCTGCGAAGCGGCGAGATCGTGGCGCTGTACGTCATTCCCGAGGATTATGTCGAGACGGGGGCCGTGCGCCGCCTATCCCCAGCGCTGCCCTCCGCGCCGCCCGACGAGGGGGCGCTCGACTGGCTCCTGGTGGGCAACCTGTTCCCCGAGG
>JAAZBQ010000574.1 GCA_012513725.1 Chloroflexota bacterium | reverse complement strand
CTCAGGATGACGGCAGTAGGAGGCTTAGGATGACGGCAATGGGCGGCACGGGATGACCTCAGCGGACGGCTGCTCCAAAACCTGGTGCGGGAATCCTCGACGGACGCCCGCGAGGATCCATCCTGCAAATCCTGGGAATCCCGTGCTCTTCTCGGCTTCTGGCGCGATGAGTGGCTCCTGCCCGCTGGCCGCGCTCAGGAGACGCCCGCCTCGTAGGTCGTCGGGACGAACTGGATCCAAGAGTGCCCCGGCTTGAGCGGGATGGGCTCGCCCTCCGCATCGATGAACTGGAAGAGCATCTCCCGCTCCTCGCGCCACCAGTACCCCTCGTACATCAGGCCATCGCGGAAGATCTGGACGCGACCACCGCCCCGTAGGGCGAGGCCAATCGCGGTGGCGCCGTTGGCATCCTCGACGATGTCCGTCATCCAATGCTTGGCATACACGACGATGACGTTCTCACAGGCGATCTGCTCGCCGGTGATCTCGTCGGTGTAGGGCTGGCCCTGGACCCAGCGACGGTAGGCGTCCACCTCGGGATCCCACGTCCAGGCCACCACCGAGGAGGGGGGCAGGGGCACGTCCACACGGCCGGCGGGGACGCCATCCGGCGGCACCTCTTCCGAGAAGGCCAAGCCGCGGAGCGTGGCCGGTCGCTCGATGCCGCGGGCCTCCAGGCGCTCGCGGATATCGGGGATCGACGTGTACAGGTTGTGGGGCGGGGCCTTGGTGCCGCTGCGGTAAAAGAGGTCGCCGTCGCGCCCGTCGTAGACGAGGTCCAGCCCGCTGGCGTTCAGGAGGCCCCACATGCCGTTCGAGGCGCCGGAAAAGGTGAACACTCCGTCAAGAGCCGGCGTCATCTCGATGTTCACCGGTCGGGCGCTGCGCACGGGGCCGACGCGGTCGGGCGCCTCCTGGAGAAAAACGGCGGTGAGCCGGGTGATCCACCAGGCCTCCATGAGGTCCTCCATCACCACCTCGGCCTGAGCGATGCCGGCGTGGGGACGCGCGGCCCGGTCGTTGCCGTAGCGAAGCAGGATCGGCCGCCGGGCGAGGAGGTCCGGATCCTCGACGGTCACGCCGCTCAGGGGGTTCGTGTGCTCGTCGTGAATCGGCGGCTCGCCGACGGGAGAGACGTCCGGGAACTCGGGCTCGAAGCGGACCGAGGATCCGTAGGGGCGCTCGTTGGCGTTCTGGGCGAGCCCCGGGTTGTCGCTGGCGGGCAGCGCCGGGCCAGCCACCGCGGTCGCCACGGGCGTGCGCGTCGCCGTGGGCGACGGCGTAGCGGTGGCCCGCGGGGTCGCTGTGGCGGCGGGGCGGAGCGTCGCCGTGGGGAGCGGCGTGAAGGTGGGCGCCGCGGTGGGCGCCTGGGCAACAGGCGTGGGCTTGTTGCGGCCGCAGGCGCCGACGGCCATCACCAGGAGGAGCAGCATCCCCACAGCGCAGCACGTGCGCAGGCACACACGTGGTAGGGTGTTCGGTGAGGTGTTCAGCGGTGTTGTGCGGACGGAGTGGCGAGGCATAGCGATAGTCTCCTGGCTGCGGGGAAGGTCTGGGAAGAACGCCGAGCGGAGTATAGGACTGGAGCGGCCGGTGGTCAATCGGGACGAGAGCGGGCTGCTGAACGTTTGCCAGTCCCGGCCCCGGGGCATATAATGGGCCCGCAGCCGGCCGATCGCGCCGAGGGGCTCGTCGCGCCAGCGCGCAGTAAGTGGACAAATAGGTGCATTTATATCCTCATTGTTGGCGAAACGGGGCGAATCCGCTATAATGGGCCCCGCTGTCTGAGAACCCCGCTGGAGAACGCGAGTACTGATGAGACTCATCGTGGAGTTCTTGGGCCAGGCTCGGCGCCTGGCTCAGACCAAGGAGACGGTACTCCACCTGGAGCACGCCTCCTCGCTACGTGATGTGCTCCGCCGGCTCGCCGACGACTACCCCGCATTGGTGGGGCCGGTGATCGTCCCCCGGACTTTTGACATCGTCCCCTCCTACATGCTCAATATCGATGGACGGCGTACAGCCCGGGACCTAGACGCGCGGCCAGAGGATGGCCAGCGTCTGATCCTCATGTTCGTGGAAGCAGGAGGCTAGGATCATGCATTCGTACACGGGAAAGATCCTGCACATCGACGTCAGCACCCGCAAGTACTGGGTGCAGACGGTCGACGCCGAGTTCCTCAAAAAGTACCTCGGCGGTGTGGGCCTTGCCACCCGGCTGGTCTACGACAACACCCCCGCCGGGTGCGATCCCTTGGGTCCCGACAATGCGCTGTGCTTTGCCTGCAGCGCCTTTGCCGGAACCACCATGCCCGTCGGCACCAAGCACGGCGTGGCCAGCAAGTCGCCCCTCACCGGCATGATCGGCGATTCGCTCTCCGGCAGTCACTTTTCCGAGATGCTCAAGCGCGCCGGCTGGGACGGCCTGGTGATCAAGGGGCAGGCGGACGAGTGGACGACGGTCTTTATCGACGATGACGACGTGCGGTTTCTCGACGCCTCGAGCCTGGTGGGCAAGGGCACCATGGCCACCCAGCACGCCCTCCGCGAGGAGTTTGGCGACGAGAACGTGCGGATCAGCTCCATCGGCCCGGCGGGCGAGCACCTCGTGCGCTTTGCCCTGATCGACAACGACGGCCGCCAGGTGGGGCGCACCGGCAATGGCGCGGTGATGGGCTCCAAGCGCATCAAGGCCATCGCCATCCGCGGCTCGCAGCCGATCACCGTAGCGGATCCGGTGGGCCTGCTCAAGGAAACGCGCCGCCTCATCGAGATCACCCAGGGGCCGGGCACCGAAAAGTACCGCGTCCTGGGTACTCCCTCCAACGTGCTGAACATGAACAAGCTTGGCGTGTTGCCCACCCGGAACTTTAGCGAGACGGTGTTCGAGCACGCCGAGGAGGTCAGTGGCGAACGCCTGGCCGAGCGGTACACGGTCAAAGCGGTGGCCTGTGCCGGCTGCTCCATCGCCTGCGAGCACTGGGGTAAGGTGACCTCCGGCAAGTACAAGGGCGCCATCGCCGG
>JAAZBQ010000573.1 GCA_012513725.1 Chloroflexota bacterium | reverse complement strand
TTCCGGCGGGGTGGGAGGGACTAACGCCGTTCGCGGTCGCCCCCCCAGCCTACAGCCGCCCAAAGTTCAGCGAGTTGACCTCTCGCCACCAATACCGCGGCGCCGTCCAGCGCCCCTCCCGGCCGATGCAGCGAAAGTAGGGGGGCTCCAGCGCCAGGATCAGGTCGCCGATCCGGTAGCGGGCCAGGATCGGTGTGGAGACCACCAGCCCGCCCATCTCGCCGGGGCGCATCTCGTGGAGCATCTTGATCCCCCCGCGGGTGGAGACCTCGAAGAAGAACAGGTCATAGTTGGGCACCCAGGCGCGCTTCCCGTCGCGCTGCTGGCCAAACATCCCCTCGGTGGCGCCATAGATCTCCCGGATGGCCGCCGGGCCATAGAGCGCCTGCAGGATTGGCCGGTGATGGGTGTTGATCCCCGGCGTGCTGCCGAGGGTCATGATCTGGACCTGCCACAGATCCTTGGGGTAGGCGCCGTGGGCGCGGCGGAGGTAGCGCCCGAACTCGATGGCCGTGGGGGCCACACCGCCCACCAGCGTCACGTTCTCGTCGCGGCCCTGCTCGTAGGCCAGCGCAAAGCGGGCGCGCCAGTCGCGGATCGTTCGGCCGCCGCCCAGGGCGTCGATGTCCTCCTGGGTGGGCAGCGAGCGGATCGGCGTGCGCTCGGAGACGTGCTTGGTATAGATCCCCGACGAGTAGCCGTACTCTACCTCCCGCTCGCCCACCTGCACCGTGCCCACCACCGAGGGAAAGTTCAGGTTCAGGTTGACGCCCTGAAAGAGGTCGTACCGCCCGGTGGCAGCGACATGGTGCAGCATCGCCCGCCCCGCGCTCACCCGCATGCGCAGGTCGGTCGGGGTCATGGGGATGAACTTGGGCTCGTCGCCCGTGGTGCCCCGGGTGATGGCCCAGCCCACCGGTTCCTCGCACAGGAGGAGGTCCGTCTCGCCCGCCATCACCCGCCGGATCAGGGGTTGATAGTCGGCATAGCCCATCACGGGAAAGGCCCGGCGGTAGGCCTCGATGGCATCGATGCCGCCGGCCCCGTGCTCCTGGCCATAGCGCGTTCGCGCATAGTCGGCGAGGAGTCGCTGGAGGACCGCCTCCTGGGCGGCCTGGGGATCGGCCACCGCCTCGTGCCAGGGGCGCAACTCCCGTTCGATGGCGACCTGCACGGTGGTTGGGTCCAGAGTGGCCATGTCACGCCTCCTGCGGATGTGCCCCCGCCACGGCAGCGGGCAGGTGCGCCGGTGCAAAGAGCGCAGAGGCTGGAGCGCATCCGCCCCAGCCTCTGTGGTACCCACTGCCGCCGACGGGCTAGACCTCCAGTTGCGCCCAGGCGTGCTGCCAGGCGCGCTTGGTGTTCGCCATGATCAGGGCGCCGTCCTCACCGGGCTGCGGCTTGACCTCAAAGCCCACCCAGGGACGGGGATCGGCGCCGTGCTTGAGGTAACCGATCTCGAACAGGCCCTTGAGGAACTCGACGAGCTCCGGCACGTCGTTCGCGCTTCCCGGATAGCCAAAGCGCGGGTGCAGGTCGCCGTAGCCCGGCAGCCCCGCCGTCACCACCGCGTTGCCCACGTGGATGTGGACGAGATAGTCCTTGAGGGTCGCCAGCGCCTCGCGCACCGATTCCCGCAGGAGCGGCAGGTGGCTGAGGTCGTACAGGAGCCCAAAGTCCGGGTAGTCCGCCCGGATGCGCGCGGCGAACTCTGCCGCCATGTCCGAGGGGCCCACCAGCGACTTTTTGTCCACGTCGCGGTCAAAGGTCTCCAGCGTCAGGCCGATGCCCTTTTCCTGGCCGTAGCGGCACAGGGTGGTCACCGAGTCCGCCAGGAGGTCGATGGCCTCCTGGCGCCGGGCGTCGCCGGGATCGGGCCCCGTGAGGAAGGCCAGCCGCTTGCAGCCCAGCTCGGCCGCCTCGTCGATGGAGCGCTGCATGGCCTCCACGGCGGCCTTGCGGCCGTCGGGGTCCAGGTCGTTCAGGCTTAGTTTGCTGGTGAGCAGCACGGCCTGGCCGCCGTACCCCAGCTGGAGCCGGCTCTGCTCGGCGATCTGACGGACCTTGGCGCGCTCGGCGGGATCCTTGATCCAGGAGACCTCGGCGGCGCCGAAAAAGGGATCCAGGGCCAGTTCGCGCACGGTGTCGGCGATCGGCCCGGTGCCGTCGATGCACTCCGGGTAGGCCATAAAGTGCACGACGCTCATGGTGAGCATCCCTTCCCA
>JAAZBQ010000008.1 GCA_012513725.1 Chloroflexota bacterium | reverse complement strand
AGGATGCCCATCCAGGGCAGGTCGAACTCGGCCATCAGGCGGTCCACCGCCACCCGGGGCTGGTAGATCCGCGAGGCGGCATCGAATTGCGGCAGGGCGGCCAGGTCGCCGGTGGTCATCAGGGCGTGGAGGTGCTGGTCCACCCGGAAGCGGCGGGCCTCGGGGATGTGACCGGGGTAATCCTCCGGAGCCGGCGCAAAGGGGTCGAAATAGCCCAGGTCCTCGGCAACCAGGGGCGGCTGATCGCCCCCCAGCCGCTCGCGGAGGGCCTCGAGGAGCCGGCGCCCGGGCCCCTTGGCCCACACGCCCCGCTGGGCTGTGGGGCTGCCGTAGGGGATCCTCCAAAAGGAATCGATGGCCCGAAAGTGATCCACCCGCAGGATGTCGACGGTGGTCAGGAGGTGGGCGATCGCGTCGGCCCACCAGGCCACCGCGGGCTCGTTCAGGTTGCCGTCCTCATCCCACCAGCGGTAGACGGGGTTGCCCCACAGTTGCCCTGTGGCGGAAAAGTAGTCCGGCGGCACGCCGGCGACGTTCACCGGGGTGCCTCGCTCGTCCAGCTCAAAGAACGCGTTGTGCGCCCAGACGTCGGCGCTGTCGTACCCGACGTACCAGGGGATGTCGCCAACGATGCGGCGGCCCAGCCGTTCGGCGTGGTCGCGGACGGCCCGCCACTGCTCGTCAAAGACGAACTGGGTGTACTGGTAGAACGCCACCGTCTCGGCCAGCGCGGCGCTGCGGCCCAGCCGTTCCTCGCGCTGGGCCCGCCAGACCTCCGCGTCGCGGTAGGCGGGCTGCCAGCGATCCCAAGGCTGGTGCCCGTGGAACTCTTTGATCGCCATAAAATCCGCATAGTCGACAAGCCAGGACCCGGCGCGCCGAACGTACTCTTGGAAGGCGTCGTATCGCCCCGCCTGGCCCGTCGCGACGTTCCGGTAGGCCTGGCGCAGGACGGCCGGCGTCTCGCCGGACCCCGTCCCCCAATCGGCTCCCACCTTGTGCCGGTACAGCCAGCCATAGTCCGCCCGCCGTTCGTCGAGCCCCGCCTCGCGCACCTGGGCCACGTAGGCATCGTGCTCCTGGGGGGTGAGGTCCCCGACGGCCAGGAGGCGCTCGATGCTCACCAGGTACGGCGAGCCGGCATAGCGGGAAAAGGTCTGGTACGGCGAGTTGCCATAGCCCGTGTGCCCGAGTGGCAACACCTGCCACAGCACGAACCCCGCCTCGCTCAGCCAGTCCAAAAAGCGCGTGGCTTGGGAGCCCAGCTCGCCGACGCCATAGGCGCTCCCCGGCGGATCGGGCAGCGCCGTGGGATGCATGAGCACCAGGCTACTACGGTCCCGCCCCAGGATGTCTCTCAGGCCCATGGCAACCTCTCATTCCAGGGTCATCCAGAACACATCATAGAGCTCCATATCCACCGTCACCGGCTCGCCAGGAGTCAGGGGCACCTCATGGCCGGTGAACATGGAGCGCACCACCGTGAACTGCTCGACATCCAGGGCGATCTCCGGGCGGCTATCGAACACGGTATCCTCGAGCCGCACCGTGGCGCGCTGGGCCTCGCCGGAAAAGTTGCCCACCACGAGGACGGCGTGGTCGGCGGTGTAGCGAAGAAAGGCCAGCACCGCGGGGTTATCCACCCGCAGGACGCGCTGACCACCGGCGCAGAGCGCCTCGTTGCACTGGCGCAGGTGAAAGAGGTTGCGGAGGATGTTCATCAGCGAGCCGGGATCGCCCCGCTGGGCGGCGACGTTCACCCCCGCGAGGTAGCCGTAGGGGCCCGAATCGATCATCACGCGAAAGGGCTCCCCCTCGGTGAACCCGGCGTTCGGGCTGTCGTCCCAGTGCATGGGCAGACGCAGCCCATCGCGATCGTCGAGGATCAGGCTGCCCATGCCAATCTCGTCGCCATAGTAGAGGAGCGGCGAGCCCTCCAGGGCGATGCCGATGCCGTGCAGGAGCACCTGGCGGCGGGCGTCGTTGCCCAGCCACACGGCGGTTCGCGAGCGATAGCCGAGGTTCAGCCGGTAGCGGGGGTCCTCCTCCGCCTCCGGATCCCAGGGGTTGTCCTTGCAGTAGAACTGCCAGAGCGCCTCGCGGATCTCCGGTCGCACCTTTTCGAGGGTCTTTTCGTCGTGGACGCCGTCATAGAGGTTCAGGAGGTCCCGGTCGGTGCCCAGGGAGGGGGGGCGCTCCTCGGAGAGCGCCGTCACCAGGGGCCCCGCGTGCCCCAGCATGAACGCCCAGGGCATGGCCGGGGTGATGGTGAAATCGTACACCGCGTGGCACTCGGGCGCCTCCGGAGTGCCGAAATAGGGAAAGAGGAGGTGCGGCGGCATGTTCGACTCGCAGACCATGAACTTGCCCGGATGCCGAGCATCGATGTGCTGGCGCATGCGCGCCAGGAGCGCGTGGGTCAGGGGATGGTTCTCCCCCTCATAGCCGTCGCCCTGCTCGCCGAGATAGGCGTAGGGGATGGCGTCGGCGCGGAACCCCACGACCCCCGGCTTGTCCAGCCAAAAGTCGATGACGTCCATCATCAGCCGTTCGACGTTCGGATTGTACCAGTTCAGGTCGGGCTGCTCGGTCTTGAAGCGGTGCAGGTACCAGCGCCCGATGCGGGGCAACCCGACGGCCTCCAGGATCTCGTTCAGCTCCTCCTGGACCTCGACGGAGCGGATCTGCAGGCTCGGCCGCGCCCGCGACATGTGGTCGATGCGCCGGGCCAGGTAGTGGGGGTTCACCTCGGCCTCGCGGCCGCTCCCCTGGCCGATTTGGGGCCACAGGAGTTCGGA
The DNA here is from genome assembly GCA_012513725.1 of Chloroflexota bacterium. Lineage (GTDB taxonomy): Bacteria > Chloroflexota > Anaerolineae > UBA1429 > UBA1429 > JAAZBQ01. The sequence goes on along the minus strand of JAAZBQ010000008.1, from coordinate 1,052 downwards.
CATCAGCGGACTCAGGCGTTCGCGCAGCTCCCACTCTTGGGCCGGATCCCGCTCGCCCAGGCGGCGTAGCGCGGCGTCCAGGCAGAGAGTCCCGCCATCGGCGATCGCGTACCGGTCGTAGCTCCAGTTGGACCACTCCGAGTCGTTAAAGATGATGCGGAACCAGTCCTCGGGCTGTTCATCGCGCCACACGTAGAACTCGCCCAGGGTGGCGCGGTCCACGCCGGGGATAGCGGCCTCCCCCAGCCGTTCGCGGAGGAACCAGGGGTGGCGGTCGGAGGAGTGATTGAGGACCAGGTCGACCACCACGCCGAGGTTCAGTGCCTGCGCCCGCAAGCAAAAGCGGTCGAAAGCGTCCATCGTGCCGTAGAGGGGATCCACGGCGGTAAAGTTGGCGATGTCATAGCCACCGTCGACGTTCGGCGAGGGGTAAAAGGGCGTCACCCAAACGATGCCGCCCAGCCCCGGCGATACGCGCCCCGGTAACTGGCTGCCCAGGAGGTCGGCGATGTGGTCCAGCCGCCGGGTGGCGCCAGAGATGTCGCCGAGGCCGTTGCCGAAGGAGTCCTGAAAGGACTCGAAGCGGATCTCGTACCAGGGGATACGCATCCAGGGCAACAGTGTCTCCATGGCAGTCGCGCTCTCCTCGCGGGGTGACATCCGGAGCGTCGCGGGAGTGGAGGCAAGGGATCGTCCCAACGCCCGGCCACAGGCTGTGCGGCCATTGTAGCGGGCGAGACAGGGGGCCGCAAGCGGTGGTGCCAGACGGGTTCGTGATCCCCCGGCGCGGGGATCACGGTGTGCGGATAGCCCGTCTCGTTGGGCGCCGACGGTGAGGAGGCTCTGGCCATGTTGGACATGCTGCCGGTGGGCTGGACAGTGGCATCCCTGGGGGATACCCTTACGCTCTCCACGCCATGACTCACCACGATAGACTACCCGAGGTAAACATGACCGATTGCAGAGACGAATTCCTGGGCCTGGCCTCTCCCGAGCACGCGGAGATCGTGCGCTCGGTACTGAGCGATACCCCCACGGCGCCGGCATGGGCT
>JAAZBQ010000572.1 GCA_012513725.1 Chloroflexota bacterium | reverse complement strand
GATTGGAGTATGTTCATGCCACGCAAGGGGAGGTTCGTTCGTGGGTAGCGTCGTCAAGAAACGTCGCAAGAAGATCGCTCGCCACAAGTATCGGAAGATGCGTCGCAAGATGAGGTTCCAGCGGAAGCGGTAGTCTCGCGGCGTGGCGGCCCGAATCGGCCGCCGATCTTGTGACGAATATCTGCTCGATGGAGCCTGGGGCCGTGGCCCCAGGCTCTGTTGGCTTGTACCTATACGCCCTGGCCGGCGTGCCGGCAAAAGGCGTCGAACATGGCCACGAGGTTCTCGGTGGGCACCGCCGCCTGGATGTTGTGCACCGTGTTGAACACGTACCCGCCCCCGCGCCCGAACACCTCCAGGTGCTCGCGCACTTCCTCGGCCACCTCCTCCGGCGAGCCAAAGGGTAGGGTGCGCTGCGTATCCACTCCCCCGCCCCAGAACACCAACCTGTCACCCCAGCGCGCCTTGAGCGCCCGAGGCTCCATCCCGGTCGCCGAGACCTGCACCGGGTTCACGATATCCACCCCGGCTTCCACCAGATCATCGAACAGCTCCACCATGGACCCGCACGTGTGGAAGAACGTCTTCCACGTGGTGTTCGCGTGGATCCAGTCGTTGATGGCCTTGTGCCGGGGCTTGTAGAGGGTGCGGTATGCGTTCGGGGAGATGAATGGCCCCGTCTGCGTTCCAAAGTCGGTGCCGGAGATAAAGATCGCCGCGATTCGCTCGCCCACCGCCTCCTTGTAGAGGGCGAGATTCTCCAGGGCGATCTCCAGTTGCAGGTCATAGATTCCGGCGACATAGTCGGGATACAGGAGGCTGGCCATGTACCAATCGGCCACGGACCGGATCCCTTTGGGCTCGCGGACGCCGGGCGCCGGCACCCAGGCGATGTCGCCGAAACCGCCCTGCCCAAAGTTCCCGATGATGGCGCGGGAGGTACCCTCGTACAGCCGCCGCGCCCGCTCCTCGATGAGGCGCAGTTCCTCGTCGGTGAACACGTGGTACATGTCGCGCACCCACTCCTCGGGGTCGAGGGTGGCGGGGTCATACGGCTGTTGGCGCTCGATCGAGTCGTGGTAAAAGCCCTCGGCCGGCATCCGGGCGGAGGGCGCCAGGGAGCGATCGCCTTCGGGGTACTGGTACAGGTTGCCGTCCGCGGAGATCTCGGTGTTGAATCCCCCGGGCACCAGAACTGGGGTACCATCGAACAGGGTCCAGGGCTTCCAGTCGGCGGCAGGGAAGCCGTAAAAGGTCGAGTCGTCGGACAGGCCGACCACGTCCACGCCGAGGGCATCCAGGACATCGTCATCGACGCGGCCGAGCATCTGGTAGGGCTCGAACACCTTGACGGGCTCCGCCGGCAGGCCGAGTGCCTGCCGCAGGCGGTATAGGGTGGACGCGGCGATGCCGGTCACCGACGTGGAGCCGAGATCCAGCGGCACGCGATCGGCTTCCTGGTGGTGCAGGGCTCTGTGCACCCGTTCGCGGGACGTCAGCATGGTGTCACCTCCGGGGATACGGCGCCACAGCGGATTTCTACGCGCCCATTATAGGCTGCGCGACGGGCCGGCTCAACCGTCGCTTGACGGCCCCGAGAGCGGGCGGGAGAATGTCGTATAGCCCCCTTCCGCCCGTCACATTCGCGGCGCGGGCGGTGTTCCATGTATAGAGCGCTCTATGGACAAGCAGTTCGCCCGAGGCAAGCAGGCAAGGAGGAACGTGGTCGGCGTGGCGATAGGCCTGCACGGCGCCGCGGAGGAGTCCCTCCTGGCCGGGGTGCAGCGCGGCGATGTCGAGTCGTTCAACAGGCTCTTCCTGAGCCACTATCCCGTGGTCTATGGACTCCTCTACCGCCTGGTGGGGGATGAGGCCGACGACCTGGCCCAGGAGACCTTTTGGCGGCTGTATCGCCGCCCCCCGCGTGCGGCCGATAGCACCGTGCGTGCCTGGCTCTGCCGGGTGGCGCTGAACCTCGGCCATAACGCCCTGCGCGGCGCCGGACGGCGGGAGACCTACGAGGTGCGGTACCAGGCGGCGCTCCCGGCGGGAACCGAGAGCACTCTGCCGGAGGCCGCCGCACAGGCGGCGGACGAACGCCGGCAGGTGCGCGCTGCGCTGGCCCGATTGACGCGGCGCGAGGCCAGCCTCCTGGTCCTCCGCTACGGCGGCGCCTCGTACCGGGAGATTGCCGAGACCCTCGACGTCGCGCCGACTTCGGTGGGCACGATGCTCCGCCGCGCCGAGGCGGCCTTTGCCCGGGCGTACCGTGCTATCGTGGGGGATGGCGAGAGGAGTGTGCCGGAATGAGGTGCCCGCGTCCGGGAACCCTGCGCGCCCTGCTGGACGGTCAGACGCCGGCAGAAGACGAGGCCGCTCTGCGCGAGCACCTGGCGGCCTGCGCTCCCTGTCGTGCGGCGCTCGAACGCGAGCGCACCCACCAGCAGGACATCGCTGATCGGCTGGCCTTGGTAGAGGGCACAGAGCCGGATCCTGGACGGGCGCTGGCGCGGTTCCACGCCCAGCGTGCGACCGAGCATCCGGCGTTGACCGTACTGGAGAGGTGGAGAATGAAGACGATGCGACGCTGGCGCCCGCTCTTGGCGGGGGCCTCGGTTCTGGTGTTGGCCCTGTTGTTGGTGGCCGTGCCGCCCGCCCGGGCGGTGGCCCACCAGTTCCTGGCGCTGTTCCGCGCACAATCGGTGGTGGCGGTGCCCGTATCGCCGGATGCCCTGCGCGACAACCCCGCGCTGGAGGCCATCGAGGAGCAGTTGCGGCAGGCCAATGCAGAGGTGGTCGCCGACCCCGATCCGGTTCCTGTAGCGGACCGGAGCGAGGCGGAGGCGATGGCCGGCTTTGCCGTGCGCGAGCCCTCCTATCTGCCCGGCGAGGGGGAGGTGTCGTTCGAGGTCAAGGGATACACCGAGTACACCATGGAGTATACCCGCGACATGTTGCTCCTGCTGTACGAGTTGGCCGGGATGGACGCCGCCCTAGTGCCGGAGGATCTGACCGACGGCCGAGTCTCGGGCAGCGTCCAGGCGGCGGTGCGCATCCAGCAGGGGTCGACGCTGGTGTTCCAGGCGCCTAGCCCGGAGGTCCAGTACCCCGAAGGCATCGATCCGCGCAGCGTCGGCGAGGCTGGCCTGCGCCTGGTGGGCTACTCGGCCCGAGACGCGCGGACGCTGAGCGAGCGGATCGACTGGACCACCACGGTGGTGCTGCCGATCCCGATGCACGTCGCCGAGATCCGTGATGTGAACGTCGCCGGATCGCCCGGGCTCTTGCTGGATCCCACGGGCCGGGCCGCGGAGGAGACGGATTCCACGCTCGTCTGGGAGCGCGGCGGTATCCTGTACATGGTCGTCGGCCCGCACGACGACGCCACGCTCGTGCAGATCGCCGAGTCCATGTTCTAGCATCGCTCACCGCGCGGGCAGCCCTCCATAGGCG
>JAAZBQ010000070.1 GCA_012513725.1 Chloroflexota bacterium | reverse complement strand
TCTCCAGCGTGCGCGACCGCCTGCTCATCTACTTGATGGTGGCGCCCCTCCTGCTGGGGCTCGGGCTGCGCTTTTTCCTGCCGAGCATCGGCGCCGCGTCGCTCTCCTTTGCCCTGGGGCCGGGAATCGATGATCACGTGGCCGAGGCGTTCCGCGCCTATGGCGCTGTGTCGCGTTTCGATGACCTCGGCGCGCTGAGGGCCCGGGTGGCCGCCAGCGACGACGTCGCCGGCATCGCCCGTGACCAAAGCGGGGGATTGTACGTCATACTAGAGGGAAACGAGTCCCACGATACGGTGGAGCTCTCCCAGTCCATCGTGCGGGCCATTGAGCACGGGCTGGCGCCGAGTGTGGTGGTCACCGAGAGCGATCTCGGTGCGGCGCGCTCGCCGATCGCCACCTATGGCTTTATCATGCTGGCGATGACCTCGCTGATGATGGCGGGGTTTGTCATCGGGTTCAACGTCATCGAGGAAAAGGAATCCGACACCCTGCGGGCGCTCACCGTGACGCCCCTACGCCGGGGGGAGTTCATCGCCGGGCGGAGCCTGATCGGGGTGGCGATGCCACTCCTGCACCTGGCCGGCCTGCTGTGGATCGTCGGCGTCACGGACGTGCACTGGGGGATGCTCGCCGCGACGATCGGCATCGCGAGCCTGTCGGGGATCCTGCTGGGGTTCCTGATCGGCGTGCTGAGCAACAACCAGATGAGCGGGATCGCCAACGGCAAGGTGCTGTTCATGCTCTACAGCATCGCGCCGGTGGGGGCCATGGTGCTGCCGGAGAGCCGGGCGTTCCTCTTGTACTGGGCGCCGACGTACTGGGCGTTTCGGGCCATGCAGGGGATCGTTCTCGGCGAGGCGACGTGGGGCTGGCTGGGGGGGCTGCTGGCGGCAGGCCTCGGGGTGACGGCGCTGTACGCCGTGGCGATCAGCCGGCGGGTGCGGGTGGGCTTGACGCCGAACTAGCCCATATAGCATCTTGACGCTACACTTCACGGGGCCTATAGTACGACCGGCTGCGGAAAACAAACCCATCCTCCGGAGGACCATCTACCATGAGCAACACCATGCGAGCCGCTCTCATCGGCGCGGGCTTTATCTCCGTGCGGGGGCATATCCCCGCCTACCAGCAAGCCAAGGATGTTGAGATCGCCGCCATCTGCGACGTGAACTCTGACCGTGTCGCCAAGGTGGCCGCAGAGATCGGCATCCCCGGCGCGTTCACCGACTATAAGGACATGCTGGCCACGGTCCAGCCGGATCTCGTCTCGGTGTGCAGCCCCAACGCCCTGCACTGTGCGATGGCCTGCGACGCCCTGGAGGCGGGCGCCCACGTGATCTGCGAAAAGCCGATGTGCCTGACCTCGGCCGACGCCGAGCGGATGCTGGCCGCCGCCAAGGCTGCCAATCGCACGCTGACCGTTGGCCACCACATGCGCTACCAGCCGGCCTCGGTCAAGGCCCACGACATGATCCAGGCGGGCGCTCTGGGCGAGGTGTACTATGTGAAGGCCTCGTACCTGCGCCGCAGCGGGATTCCGGGCTATGGCTCCTGGTTCACCAACCGCGACCTGGCGGGCGGCGGGGCGATGATGGATATCGGCTGCCACATGCTGGACCTCTCCCTCTGGATGATGGGCCATCCCAAGCCGGTGAGCGTGTCGGCCTCCACCTATGCCAAGTTCGGCCCGTTGGCCAAGGGCCTGGGGACCTGGGGCGCCGACCATTTTGGCGCCGGCTCGCGGTTCGACGTGGACGACCTCACCACGGCGTTCGTGCGCTTTGAGAACGGCTCCACGCTGGTGATCGAGGCCTCCTGGGCTACCCACGGCTCTCAGGGGCAGAACCTGCAGATCTTTGGCACCGAGGGCGGGCTGGAGCTGAACGCCAATCTGTTCGGCGCCGAGTCGCCGCTGCACTATTTCAGCGAAGGGGCCGACGGGCTGTGCGACGACGATGTACCCCTCGGCGACGTGGCCTCCCGCGGCCACCAGGCGCTGATCCCCGACTGGGTGGATGCCATCCGCGCGGGTCGGCCGCCGATCATCCAGCCCGAGCACGGCGCGCTGGTGGTGCAGATCATCGAGGCGGCCTACAAGTCGGCCGTGGTGGGCGCAGAGGTTGCGCTGTAGCGACGACTGCGCTGCAGCGACGATTGCCCCAGCGTGGGGCGACATCTCGATGGGCGGAGCACAGCACGGCCGTGCTGCGTTCCGCCCATTTCTTGTTCTGTATCGGCGCGTTGCTTGACACGTTATCGTCTCATGCCGGATGGTGGCGTGTTGCTTTTCCCTCAAGGCCAGGGCATCCCGCATCGTGCAGTCTGCACCGTATCCTGCGTCCTGCACGGTATCGTGCGGCTTGCAGCGTATACTACCGCGTCGCTGCGCGGTCGGCTGGACCCGATGCCGGTGCATGCCCTGCAGTGAAATCCGGTGAACCGGTCTATCCTGTATTGACTTTGGCCCGGTTCTGTTGTAGAATGGCGACATAAGGGCCCTGATGATTGGCACTCGGTAGGCGCATTGACCGGTCATCTGCCTCCGAACGTGGCGATTGTTGGTGTTCCACGCATTATCTTGGGATTGTGATGCGTGTCGGTTTCAGCAAGCGGGGTACACGGGGCGGCAGTCCTGTGCCCTCAGCGACAGAGTGGACGGCATCCTCAGAGGGGGGACGACATGTCTCAAGACGCTCTTCTCAATGTCAAGCAGGTAGCCGAGTACTTGCAGCTCAAAGAGTCGACGATCTACTCTTGGGCGCAGGACGGCAAGGTGCCGGCGATCAAGATCGGCCGCACGTGGCGGTTCCGCCGGTCGGATCTGGACACCTGGCTCGAGCGCCATCTCAAGGGCGAAGAGCTCATGCGGGACGACGGCAACTAGGCCGACCCTAGGCGCATCCGTGCTCCATGAGGGGCGAGGAACTTGTCCTCGCCCCTCTTTCGTTGCGGGCTGGGAAGAGGCACGCAGAGACGCAGAGGGAGGACGCAGAGCCGCAGAGAGCAACCATGTGGCCATCGCGCCGGTAGGCTCCGCCGTCTCATCCAGGGCGCGGGTTC
>JAAZBQ010000069.1 GCA_012513725.1 Chloroflexota bacterium | reverse complement strand
CGGAGGGGAAGCGCAGGTCGCCGGGCGAGGGCTGAGCCATGGAGATGCTGCCTTTCTACGCAGTACAGTGTCTGATGGATCGCTCGAGGCGCCGTGTGGCCTGTAGGCCGCAGAACTCGTATGTTGCCGTCTACGGTGTACTGTGGCCATTACTCATGAACTGATTATACCACCCGAAGCATGTGCGTCAACGCCGGCGCCTTGACGCACCCTCCCCCGCGACTATGCTACCCGCAGCGGCAACGCACGATGGTCATCTCGCCAGAGGAGGATCCATGTTCCCTTCGATCTTTACCGATGAGCTCAAGAAGGATTTTGCTCAGACACTGCCCATCTTGAAGTCGTGGGGCCTCGACCACGTTGATCTGCGGGGCCTGATCTTTGGCAAGGCCTTTGAGAACCTCTCCGACGCCGAACTCGCCGAGGTCAAGCGCCTGCTCGACGAGCACGGCATGCAGATCGGCTGCCTGCAGTCGTCCCTGGCCAAGGTCCACCTCCCCGGTGAGGAGCGCCAGCGGGCCGAGCGGGAGAAACTGGAAGGAGTCATCCGCGCGGCGGACGCCCTAGGCTGCCGGTTTGTGCGGGCCTTCTTTTTCTGGCAGCCCCAGGAGGACGAGGCGGGGCAGCTGGCCGTCCGCCCCGACATGCTCCAGCAGGTGCTCACCATGTTCGCCCCCCTGGCCGAGCGCGCCAAGGAGGCCGGCCTCACCCTGGCCTTTGAGAACTGCGGCGTGACCACCGACGAGGTAGCCGCCGTCGTCGACGCGCTGGGCGTCCCCGAGTGGGGCCTGGCCTGGGACGTCTCCAACGGCTGGATGAGCCCCGAGCGCGAGGCGAACGAGACAGATTACATCGTCGCCAACGCCCGGCGGGCGCGCTGCGTCCACGTCAAGGCCGTTCGCGCCGTGGAAGGCGTGGGCGAGGAGACCATCCCCTACGACCGGGTGCTGGCCACCTGCGCCGCCGCCGGGATGGAGGGTCCCGTCTCCGCCGAGACCCATAACCCGGACAAGTCGATCTCTGACGAGGAGATGTCGCACCGGGTGGTGCGGGTGATCCAGCGGGCCTGGCCCTCCGCGGCACCCGCCAGCCTGTACGAGGCAGCGAAGCCCAAGCCGAAAGTCGCCTCGCGCCCCTGGGAGAGCGACCCGGTCGGCTTTGTGGTCGTGGGCCTCGGCATGGGCCACAACCGCGCCCGGCAGGTCTATGAGACTCCCGGAACCCGCCTGATCGGCGTCTGCGACCTCCTCGAGGAGCGGGCCAAGCGCTCGGCGGAAGAGTACGGCGTGCCCTACACCCTGGACGCCCGCCGCTGGCTGGACGACAAGGACGTCGACGTCGTCTATGTGATGACCCCCACCGGCCGCCACGCCGAGATCGCCAGGATGGCCCTCCAGGCGGGCAAGCACGTCATCACCACCAAGCCGATGGAAGCCTCGATGGCCGCCTGCGACGACATGATCCGCTTGGCGGAAAAGAACGACCTGCTCCTGGCCGTCGATTTCGGCCGGCGCTTTGAGGAGGACCTCCACACCCTGCGCAACGCCGTGCGCAAGGGGATGATGGGGAACCTCCTGGGCGGCGACGTCTCGGTCAAGATCCTGCGGCCGATGTCCTACTTCCAGGGGATCGGCTCCTGGCACGGCACCAAGCGCTGGGACGGCGGCGGGGTGCTTTCCAACCAGTCGATCCACCACATCGACGAGGTGGCCTATACCGTCGGCATCCCGAGCAAGGTGCGGGCCAACGTGTGGACCCAGACCCACGACATCGAGGCCGAGGACCTCGG
>JAAZBQ010000571.1 GCA_012513725.1 Chloroflexota bacterium | reverse complement strand
GCAACCTGCCGCTCCTATCGGACGTGGCGTATTTCGTCGCCGAGGTGGCCAACCTGCGGCCCGACGATTATGCCCCCTATGTGGGGCGCAGCGCCTTTGCCCACAAGGCGGGGCTGCACGTGAACGCGCTGCGCAAGACGGAGGCCTCTTACCAGCACGTGGATCCCGCGTTGGTGGGCAACCAGATGCGGGTGCTCGTCTCGGAGCTCTCCGGGCGGGGGAATGTGGAGGCCAAGCTGGGGGAATTGGGCCTGCGATCGCTCCTGAGCGAGGAGGATATCTCCGCGCTGACCCTGCAGCTCAAGGAACGCGAGAGCGAGGGCTTTCAGTACGAGGGGGCGGAGGGCTCGTTCGAGCTCCTCGTGCGCCGCAGCCTCCCGGGCTACCGCCCGCCGTTCGAGGTGCTGGACTTTTTGGTGCTCGTGGAACAGCGGCGGGGCATCGACATGCTCGCCGAGGCCACCGTCAAGGCCCGGGTGCAGGACCGCGTGATGCACACCGCCGCCGAGGGCGACGGCCCCGTCCACGCGCTGGATCGGGCGATGCGCAAGGCGCTGTTGCCCTTTTACCCGAGCCTGGAGCCGGTACACCTCAAGGACTACAAGGTGCGCATCCTGGACGAGCAGGCTGCCACGGCGGCCCGCACCCGGGTGCTGATCGACGCCTCTGATGGGGAGCGCTCCTGGACCACCGTGGGCTGCTCGGTGAACATCATCGAGGCCAGTTTCCAGGCCCTACTAGATAGCCTGGAACTGCCCCTTCTGGGGCGGCCTTCCCCCGCGTAACGGGCCGCGGGGCTGCGGGGCAGCAGCCACCGCCGGCCGGGAAGGTCGCCAGAATCCAGAGACGGACGCCCAGCGCGTGCAGTCAGCCAAAGAGACCAGGAGAGCAAACATGGAACAGGTCATCATATTCGACACGACCCTCCGCGACGGGGAGCAATCTCCCGGCGCCACGATGCACACCCACGAAAAGCTGCAGATCGCCAAGCAGCTGGCCCGCTTGGGCGTCGACGTCATCGAGGCCGGCTTTCCCGCCTCCTCCCCCGGCGACCTGGAGGCCGTGCAGCGGATCGCTCGGGAGACCGAGGGACCGGTAATCTGCGGGCTGGCCCGCTGCGTGCGGGGAGACGTGGAAGCCGCCTGGAAGGCGATCCAAGACGCCGCCCGGGGGCGCATCCACGTGTTCATCGCCACGTCGGACGTGCACATGCAGCACAAGCTGCGCATGAGCCGCGAACAGGTACTCGAGACCACCCGCGCGATGGTGGCCCTCGCGCGTTCGCTGTGCGAGGACGTCGAGTTCTCGCCAGAGGACGCCGGCCGCTCGGACCCCGAGTTCCTCTACGAGGTGCTCGGCGCGGCGATCGCCGAGGGCGCCACCACCCTGAACATCCCGGACACTGTCGGCTATACGCTGCCGTGGGAGTTCGGGGCCCTGATCCAGGGCATCCGGGAGAACACGCCGGGGATCGAGCAGGCCATCATCTCCGTACACTGCCACAACGACCTGGGGCTGGCGGTGGCCAACAGCCTCGCCGGCGTAACGGCGGGGGCCCGGCAGGTCGAATGCACCATCAACGGCCTCGGGGAGCGCGCCGGCAACGCCGCCCTTGAGGAAGTGGTGATGGCCCTCTATACTCGGCGGGATGCCCTGGGCCTGGAGACGGGAATCAACGCCCGGGAGATCACGCCGGCCAGCCGGATGGTGTCGTCGTACACGGGCCTCTTGGTGCAGGCCAACAAGGCCATCGTCGGGGCGAACGCGTTCGCCCACGAGGCGGGAATCCACCAGGACGGCATCCTGAAACACCGCCAGACCTACGAGATCATGGACGCCGAGACGGTGGGGCTGACGGCCAGCACCCTGGTGCTGGGCAAACACTCGGGCCGGCACGCCTTTAGCGACCGGATGGACCAGATGGGCTACCACCTGGACGGGGAGCAGCTGAACCGCGCCTTTGCCCGCTTCAAGGACCTGGCGGACAAGAAAAAGGTGGTCTCCGACGCGGACCTGATGGCGATCGTCTCCGACGAGATCTATCAGCCGCAGGAGGTGTACCACCTCGATCACCTGCAGGTATCCTGCGGCGATCACTCCATCGCCACGGCCACCGTCCGCCTCCGCGGCCCCGACGGGCAGGCACTGGTGGATTCGGCCCACGGGACGGGGCCCGTCGACGCGGTGTACAAGGCGATCAACCGCATCATCGGCGCGCCGAACCGGCTGACCGAGTTCTCGGTGGTGTCGGTCACCGAAGGGATCGACGCCCAGGGCCAGGTCACCGTGCGGATCGAGGCGGAGGCGGGGGCCGACAGCGGCCTGGCGGTGAACCCCCAGACCGGCGAGCGGCGCTGGGTGTTCACCGGGCACGGCGCCTCGACGGATATCATCGTGGCTAGCGGCCGCGCCTACATGGCGGCGTTGAACAAGATGCTGGCCTCCCGGGGCCAGCCGGGATCAGAGACCGCGGCCGACCGGCAACCCGCCGAGGCGGCCGGGCCCGGCGCGTAACCATCCATCCACCGGAGGGGGATTCCGCCCCCTCCGGGCACCGATCAGCGGAGGAACGGGACCTTGACTAGCCAGCCTGCCATGACCATGGCGCAAAAGATCCTCGCCGCGCACGCCGGGCGCGACCACCTGGCCGTGGGCGAGCTCATCGACGCCCAGGTCGACATGGTGCTCGCCAACGACATCACCGCGCCGATCGCCATGGTCGAGTTTGCCAAGTTGGGGGTGGATCGCGTCTTTGACCGGGCGCGGATCGCCCTGGTGCCCGACCATTTCGCGCCGAACAAGGACATCAAGTCGGCGGAGCAGTGCAAGGCGATGCGCGAGTTCGCCCGGCGCTACGGGATCCTGAACTATTTCGAGGTTGGGCGGATGGGCATCGAGCACGCCCTCCTCCCGGAAAAGGGACTCGTCTTGCCCGGCGACGTCGTCGTCGGGGCGGATTCCCACACCTGCACGTACGGGGCGGTGGGCGCCTTTGCCACCGGCATGGGCTCGACGGACATCGCCGTGGCGATGGCCACCGGCCGCATCTGGATGCGGGTGCCGGAGACGATCCGCTTTGTCTACCGGGGCGCGCTGCGGCCGTGGGTGGGGGGCAAGGACCTCATCCTGCACACCATCGGCTTGATCGGCGTGGACGGGGCCCGCTACCAGGCGATGGAGTTCACCGGCGAGACGATCGACGCCCTGACGATGGACGACCGGTTCACGATGGCGAACATGGCCATCGAAGCGGGCGCCAAGGCGGGGCTGTTCCCGGTGGACGCCAAGACGGAAGAGTACGTCGCCGAGCGGGCGGTGCGGCCCTACCGGCCGTACGCCGCGGATCCCGGCGCCGAGTACGTGCGCACGGTCGAGATCGACGCCTCGGCGGTGGAGCCGGTGGTGGCCTTTCCGCACCTGCCCTCCAACGCCCGGCCGCTGAGCCAGGTGGGCGAGGTTCGGATCGACCAGGCGGTGATCGGCTCGTGCACGAACGGGCGCTGGAAGGACCTGGTGGAGGCGGCCGAGGTGCTCCGCGGGCGCCAGGTGCACCCGGACGTGCGCTGCATCATCATCCCCGGCACCCAGGCCATCTACCAGCGCGCGGTGCGCGAGGGGCTGGCGGAGGCGTTCGTGGAGGCGGGGGCGGTCTTTAGCACCCCGACCTGCGGTCCCTGCCTGGGCGGCTATATGGGCGTCCTGGCGGCGGGGGAGCGCTGCATCTCGACGACGAACCGCAATTTCGTGGGGCGCATGGGCCACGTGGAGAGCGAGGTGTACCTCGCCGGCCCGGCGGTGGCCGCGGCGAGCGCCGTCGCCGGCCGCATCGTTGGCCCCGACGCACTGTAAACGGAACGAGGCGCAAGGGCGCCAAGCATGTGGTGAAGGCGCGTTCGCTGCGCCGCGGGGCGCATACCGTGCAGCCTGATGTGCTAGAGGCTTGCGCTCTTGCGGCTTGGCGTCTTGGCGTTGAGATCTTGGGAGGATGATGGAAGGACTGCATTCGTGGTTCCAGTGCGTGCGGGGGTGCCCGGGGCGCTACCCGATCCTGGACGTCATCTACCGCTGCCCGCAGTGCGACGGGCTGCTCGAGGTGCGCCACGATGTCGAGGCCCTGAAGCAGCGGCCCGCGGCAGAGTGGAAGGCGCTCTTTGAGCGACGGGCGCACTCCACCCAGTGGCCCTACGGCAGCGGGGTGTGGGGCAAAAAGGAGTGGGTCTGCCCGGAAGTCGACGACGAGCACATCGTCTCGCTATACGAGGGGCACTCGAACCTCTTTTGGGCCGAGCGCTTGGGCGACGAGATCGGGGTGCGGGACCTGTGGGTCAAGATGTCGGGCGTCAGCCATACGGGCTCCTTCAAGGACCTGGGGATGACCGTCCTGGTCAGCGTGGTGCGGGAGATGATGGCCCGTGGCCGCGGCGTGCGGGCCATCGCCTGCGCCTCGACCGGCGACACCTCTGCCGCCCTGGCGGCCTACTGCGCGGCGGCCGGCATCCAGTCCATCGTCTTCCTGCCGCGCAACAAGGTGTCCTCGGCGCAGTTGATCCAGCCGATCGCCAACGGCGCCCTAGTCCTGTCGCTGGACACCGACTTTGACGGCTGCATGGCCATCGTCCGGGAGGTCACCCGGGATAACACCATCTACCTGGCCAACTCGATGAACTCGCTGCGCATCGAGGGCCAAAAGACGGTGGGGATCGAGATCGTCCAGCAGTTCGACTGGGAAGTGCCGGACTGGATCATCCTCCCCTCCGGGAACCTGGGCAACATCAGCGCCCTGGGCAAGGGGCTGCTGCTGATGCGCGACCTGGGGCTCATCGACCGGCTGCCGCGGCTGGTGGCGGCCCAGGCGGAGCGGGCCAACCCCTTTTACCGGGCCTTTCGGAACGACTTTCGAGAGTACGCCCCGGTGACCGCCGAGTCCACGCTGGCCAGCGCCATCCAGATCGGCGATCCCGTCTCCTATGAAAAGGCGGCGCGGACCATCCAGGCGTTCGACGGCATCGTGGAGCAGGCCTCCGAGGACGAGCTGGCCGACGCCGCCGCCCGGGCGGACCTCACGGGGATGTACACCTGCCCGCACACGGGGGTAGCCCTCGCGGTGCTGGTCAAGCTCGTGGAGCGGGGGGTCATCGCCCCGCAGGACCGGGTGATCGTCATCTCGACGGCGCACGGCCTAAAGTTCACGGATTTCAAGGTGCGCTACCACGAGGGCACGCTGCCGGGCGTCGAGGCGCT
>JAAZBQ010000570.1 GCA_012513725.1 Chloroflexota bacterium | reverse complement strand
AGCCCGCAGCCAAGCACCGCGATGGTGCGACCCCCGGCGCGCAACGCGGCCCGGTGGGCGGCGCCATCGACGCCCAGGGCCAGGCCGCTGACCACGGTGACGTTGTTCTCGGCCAGGGCGCCGGCAAAGCGCTCGGCCACACGCAGGCCGTAGGAGGTCGCGTTGCGGGTGCCCACCACGGCCACCGCCCAGTCGTCATCGGACGTGATCTCGCCGTTCACGTATAGGACCGGCGGGGGCTGATCGATGTTGCGCAAGAGGGACGGGTAGCCGTCGCTCTCCCAGGTGAGGATCTGGAGGCCGTGGTCCTCTACCTTGCGGAGTTCGGCATTCAGGTCGAGCCGCTGTCGCCGGTACTGCAGCTCCTGGATAGCGTTCTGGGGCAGGCCGGCGGCCCGGAGGTTCGCGGCATCCGCTCGCCAGGCCGCCTCGAGGTTGCCAAAGTGGGCGAGCAGCGCCCGGACACGAACGGGCCCCACGTGGGGCACGAGGTTAAAGCCCAACCAGTAGCGGACGTCGCTCATGGACGGACCCCTGGCGTTGCGGTGCTAGACAAGCCCTTCGGGGATGCGGACGACCATGCGGCCGCTCGCACGGTCGACGTGCAGGATGACGTCCTGATAAGCGGGGAGAAGGATCTCGCCCCGCGGCCCCTGGATGACGTACACGTCGTTGGCGCCGGTGGTCAGCACTTCGCTGATGCGCCCCAGGGCCTCGCCTTCCTCGGTGACGGCCTGCAGCCCGATGATCTGGTAGTGGTAGTACTGGTTCTCCTCGAGGGGCAGTGCGTCCTCGCGGGAGACGTACACATAGACGCCGCGCCAGGCCTCCGCCGCGCTCCGGTCGGCAATGCCATGGAGCGTCAACAGGGCGCGGCCCTGGTGGAGCCGGGCGCCCTGCACGCGAAACGGCCGGTGCTCTTCGCCCAGATAGACCGTCCCGAGCGCGTGGAAGCGCTCGGGGTCGTCGCTCTCGATCTCTACGCGCATCTCGCCTCGCACACCCCGTGGGGCGACGATGCGTCCGATGGCCAGGAACTGCGGCTCGTCGGTCGACTCGGCCCTACGCGACGAGGCGGCTTCCCCGGAGGATCGCCGCCCGCGTGCTGGCCTATTGCCGCTGCCCATCTACTCGATCTCGAGGATCGCGTTACGGCCCGTGTCTGAGGCGGCGACGCGCAGCAGCGAACGCATGGCGTTCGCCACACGGCCGCGCCGCCCAATCACCCAGCCCTTGTCTTCCGGGGCTACCCGCAGTTTGAGGATCGTGGCGTTGCGCCCACGAATCTGGGCGACCTCAACCTGGTCCGGCCGATCCACGATCGATTTGGCAATGTAGGTAATGAGGTCCTTCATCTGTTGCTCGCCTACGCCGCTTCGCCCTCGGACGTCTCGGCGTCCGGGGTCCCTTCGGCCAGAGCCTCGCCGTCCGCGCCCTCGACGACGGGGGCCTGCGGAACGCCGACCTTTTCCGAGATGCCGAGCTTGTCCAGCATCCGGCGCACCGGCTCACTGGGCTGGGCGCCGTGCTCCAGCCAGTGCAGCGCGCGGTCTTCCTTGATCACATAGGTAGGCGGATCGGTGCGCGGGTTATAGTGGCCGATGATCTCGATAAAGCGGCCATCTCGCGGCGACCGCTGATCGGCTACCACTACCCGGTAGCTGGGCTGCTTCTTGGCGCCTACGCGAAAGAGTCGAATCCTAACCATGCGTGAGCCTTACCCTCTTTTCCTTGGCCGAGTGCCTAGAGTATACACCGTACTTGGCCCGATGGCGACCGGCGCCTCGGGCCTAGCGGAACATCGACATCAAGCCGCGTCCCTTGCTCTGCTGCACCTGCTTCATCATCTGCTGCATCTGGGAGAACTGCCGGAGGAGCTGGTTCACCTGCTGCACGCTGGTGCCGCTGCCACGGGCGATGCGCCGCTTGCGGCTGGCGTTGATCACCCTGGGGATGCGACGTTCGTGGGGTGTCATCGAGGAGATGATCGCCTCGGTGGTCTTGATCGACTCCTCGGCCAGTCCCTCGGGCAGCGCCTTGCTGACCTGCTGCATGCCCGGGATCATGCCCAGGAGGTCGTTCAGGGGCCCCATGTTCTTCATGGCCTGCAGTTGCTCGACGAAATCCTCCAGCGTAAAGGAGGCGGAGCGCAACTGCTCCTCCATCTTGCGGGCCTGCTCCTCGGTAAAGGATTGCTCGGCGCGCTCGATGAGGGTCAGCACGTCGCCCATCCCCAGGATGCGGGAGGCGAGCCGGTCGGGGTGGAACACCTCGAGATCCGAGATGCGCTCGCCGACGCCCATGAACTTGATGGGCACGCCCGTCACGTTGCGGATGGACAAGGCCGCGCCGCCGCGGGCGTCGCCGTCCACCTTGGTCAGCACGAGGCCGGTGAGCGGCACCTGCTTGTTGAACTCTTCGGCCACCGCGACGGCTTCCTGGCCCGTCATGGCGTCCACCAGGAGGAGGATCTCGCGGGGCTCGGTGTTCCGGCGGATCTGGACCAACTCGCCCATCATCTGCTCGTCGATCTGCAGGCGACCGGCGGTATCCAGGAGCACCACCGAGTGCTGCTCTTTCTGGGCTCGCTTGATGGCGTTCTTGCAGATATCAACGGGGGAGACGCGCGATCCCTCGCTGTGCACCGGGACGTTGATCTGCTTACCCAGGGTCTCCAGCTGGGTGATGGCGGCCGGACGGTACACGTCGGCGGCCACCAGGAGGGGCGCCTCACCGGTCTTGCGCAGGTGGTTGGCCAGCTTGGCCGCCATAGTGGTTTTGCCGGTGCCCTGCAGGCCGACCAGCATGATGACCACGGGCTCGCGGCCCCCCAGATCCAGGTGCGCTGCCTCGCCCAGGAGCGTGATGAGCTCCTCGTGGACGATCTTGATGACCTGCTGCGCCGGGGTGAGGGACTGCGCCACGTCGGCGCCAACCGCCCGCTCGCTGACGGCCTTGGTGAACTCGCGGACCACGCGATAGTTGACGTCCGCCTCGAGCAGCGCCAGGCGCACCTCGCGCAGGGTTTCGGTTACGTCCGTCTCCGACAGACGCCCCTTGCGCGACAGCTTGCGAAAGCTCTCTTGGAGTTTTTCCGAGAGCGCATCAAACACGAAGAATACCCCTCTCAGCAGCGGGCGTGCTCGCTATCCAGCGGCACGCCGACACAGTGACACACCATAACCGGGTTATTCTACCGCTTTGCGCGGGGTCCGTCAAAAAGCGGTTCGTCGAACGCGCCGCGCCAGGGGGGCCAACGATCCACGGTCACGCGACGCACGCGGGTGGGCGGCTGCCCCGGCGAGGCGTCGGCCTCCTGGAGAGCAGGCGAGAAGGTGTGCACGATCACCTCGTGAAAGATGCGCACGTCGTCCTGGTTGGGCCGGGCGACCACTACGCCGAGTTTCCACATCACCTGCCCGTCGGGGCCGTCCAGCGTGGGGCGCCATTCCTTGGGCACCTGGAGGCAGAACTCGTAGTTCAGCGACTCCGAGGCGCGGATCGTCGTGCGGTCGGTGAGGTCCAGTTCCGACTCGAGCCATACGTACGTGGTGCCATCGCCCACCGCGCGGCGCTCGCCGCGCATCATGCCGCTGGTGGGGTCCAGCGCGGCCACGTACACCGTGTGGTCGTCGCCCACCGGCACGTTCTCGACGCGCAACAGGACGGCGCGAATCTCGTCGGCCGCAAAGGAGCGCTTGGGGATCAGGCGCAGTGCGGCGTGGATGGCCTCCCCGGGGGCGTGCAGGACCTTGGGCAGCGAGAGGATCAGCTGGCACACCTCCGCCGACACCATGGACCGGTAGCCCCCGGCGTACACCGGCACATAGGGGGGTGGCGCCATCACCAGGATCTCCCGCTGCGCCGTGAGGTGGGGCATGCGCTCGGAACCCAGGTCCGCCACGATGGCCCAGTCGATGGCGTACACGTGGCCGTGATGGCTGGGCAGCGCGTCGGTGGGCAGGGTAAACTCGAACGGGTAGCGGACGGCGGTATCCCGGCCGATGGTGCGACTGGGAATCTGGCCGCTGGGGGCCACCACGTAGGGAATCGCGTCGCGGTGGAGCTCCGGTTCGGGGCCGCTGCCGTTCAGCTCGTCGTAGGTGCGCACGCCCCGGCAGACCAGGTGAATCGTTCCGCCATCGATGAGCAGCGTGCGGTGGGCGGCGACGAGCACGTGCCCGCGGACGGTGTCTCCGGGGCGAAAGGGGCCGTCCGAGCCGTCGAGGCGGATGGTGACGACGGCGGCATCAGCGTGGTAAAAGTACCGGGGCCCGAAGAGGGCCCCGGCGATGGCGCCGATGCAGAGGCCGGCCGTCGCCCCGCTGAGCCCGCCGATGACGGCGCCCGCAGGGCCGCGGTTCAGCCCTCCGAGGAGGGCCCCCACGAGGAGGAGGGCGATGCCGCCCCACAGCGCCCCGATGACGAGCCCGCGGCGGACCCCGCCCTTGAGGCGGTCCACCATGGGTAGGCGCTCCGACGCGACGAACGCCGCGTCCAGCCATCCCCAGGGCACATTCATGGGGCGCGTTCCTCCATGCGACGGTCGGGTCTTGGATCCAGGGGCATCGTACAGCATCGCCGGGTGCAGGGGCGGTGCGAGCGGATTATACCACCGTCGGAAGGTTAGGAAAAGGACTCGCGCTCCCCTTCCCGAGGGGTTCTTGCCCCTCGGGAAGGTTCCGCTGTGGACAGGCCTGCCGGTTCGCCGATTCGCGGCGGATTTGCGCGCCGCGGGCGGGGGTGGTATACTCCAGGCGTGACCGGGGCGTAGCGCAGCCAGGTAGCGCACTTGAATGGGGTTCAAGTGGTCGGACGTTCAAATCGTCTCGCCCCGACACAGAAAGGCCGGTGGCTCTAACAGCTGCCGGCCTTTGCGTTGTCGTCCTTTACGGTTTCGTGGCCGGCGCGGCTGCTCGGAGTGCATGGGCAGATGCCCCCGAGCGCGAGACGATGCTGTAGCGATGCTGTCACCCAACAGCAACGGCCCGTTGGGCTTACGCTCGCGGGCCGTGTTTGCTGGACTCTTTGCGCCAGGCCGCTGACATCGGGTTGACCGTGCCTCGGGGTGTTACCAGCGCGCGCCGTCGCATGCGTGTGTGCGCCCTGGGGCCGTAGACCCTCCGGAAACCTCGCGAAACCTCATGTGCCGATCCGCTCCTTGACGCGGGCCAGCCGCATCGTCACCGCACTGCTGCACGTGCCCAGCATTTCGGCGGCCTTTGCATGGGTGAGCCCCAGCACGGCCATCGTGAGCACCACCTGGAGAGGCGCTACGTACGGGTATCGCGCCGATGGTTCCACACGCGAGAGGAGCGCGGCAACGAAGGCGGTACGATCCTGTCGTCGCGCCTGTAGTGCGCAGCCCTCCTCAGGACACCTTTTTATCGCGCCGGTCGCTCTACGATGAGATAGACGTCATCGATGTAGAACGTCGTCAGTCCCTCCGTGATGGCGACCAGCGCGACGCCAACGGAACTCCCGCGATACGCGGTAAGGTCGTTTGAGAACTCGCGCTGCCACAGATAGGACGCCATGGTGTTGTCATAGTAGCCGAGGGTTTCCAGCGGGTTTCCTGCAACGTCAGTCAGCCCTGCGATGAAGAAGCTCTTCGGAGACGACGTCGACTCGAATGTCTTCATCTTGATGTCGTACGATACCCAAGCCATGAGTGTATCGGCCGGAATGTGTACAATCTGGCCCACACCATCTTGTGCACCGAAACGTCCGCCGAGTTCCGCCCCCCAGGAGTAGTACTGCCCGACATCGTCCTTGATGAGGTGGACATCGTAGCCATTGGAGGTCTGGCTCCAGTGAACTGGGCCATTCTCAAAGTCCTCGTTGAGCAAAAGTTGCTCGAGGACCGTCTCTGGTGTGGGCTCTGTCGTAGAGGTCGCGGCTGGGGGCGTGGTGGTCGCCGTGGGCGGAGCCTGTGTCGCAGTTAGAGGAACGTCTGTTGCGGTCGGCGGGATCTGCGTGGCCGTGGGCGGAGCCTGTGTAGCGGTCGGGGGCAACTGCGTCGCCGTTGGCGGGACGAGCGTCGCAGTCGGCGGCCGCGGGGTGGCGGTGGGTGGCGCCGCCGTGGGCGGATGCTGGCCCGAGGTGCCCAGTACAAGGGGCAGATGGACGCGCGAAGCAGAGCCAAACTGGGCGTCGACAGCCTGCGCCAGCAGGCCGAGGGACGCGAGGAGAATGACGCCACAGACGAGTCGTGCGCCGATGCGTGGCATGATGTGCTCCTTTGCTGTTGGCGTCGCCCCCTCTCGACGCGCCTGTATATCGCGGTCATTCGTTGTCCGCCTACACCTCCTATGCAGGGGCATGAGGACAGGGCAGCCCTGCCCGGCCTGCGCGAGCCTCCGCTATGTGGTCCGTTCGACCGGTGCTCTTCCGTCTCCTGTACGGGCGCGGCCCGGGCATGCGCTGCTGCCCACATCGGCACCCGTAGGTTGCGTCGGGATACTAATGCAATAGCCGCTGTCTGTCACGTACCAGCGCTGCTTCTCTGTGGCTCAGGCCGTGCGTTCTCAACATCTACTTGTGAATCGTTCCGCTCTGTCCAGTACCTCGCCCGCCGTCTTGAGTGCCGTTGTTCCGTTCCCGCCTCCACCCCGCACGAGTGCCATGAGTTCGCTCCAGCCCAGCCACCTGACCCGCTCCCTCCTCCTGCCATGCTTCTAGCCTCCGCAACACGACCAAGCCGGCGATCGATTGATCGCCGGCTATTTCTGCTCGCCAGAATTCCGGGCCCCTGCCTTCATCCCGCGCGACCCGTCCTCCACTGGCCGAAAGACCGCCTTGGGCTACCCCTCTCGCTCCACCGCCTCCCGCGCCGCCCGGATGTTGGAGGTCGGCGCGACGATTGGC
Organism: Chloroflexota bacterium; assembly: GCA_012513725.1. Classification (GTDB taxonomy): domain Bacteria; phylum Chloroflexota; class Anaerolineae; order UBA1429; family UBA1429; genus JAAZBQ01. The sequence goes on along the minus strand of JAAZBQ010000570.1, from coordinate 301 downwards.
GTCACGCAGCCCGTGCCCAGGATGAACCCCCGCCCACCGGTCTGGCGGATGGCGTCGGCTGCCTCGCGGCGCACGTCCTCCGGCGCGCCGCGCACCATCGTCTCCCACTGGCGCAGGCCGCCGCACAGCGCCCCGGCGAACCGCGCCCGGGCGTCGGTGAGCGTCGGCGGGGTTTCCCGATCGTGCCAGTTCACCGCCTGCACCGGGTAGCGGGCCAGCCGGTCGAACATCACCTCGTCGCCGTGCAGGTGCAGGAGGTGGAACCAGGCGTGTTCCGCCGCCTCCAGTACCTCCAGGTCGT
>JAAZBQ010000068.1 GCA_012513725.1 Chloroflexota bacterium | reverse complement strand
GCGCGGCCTGCCCTGTCCGCAGCCGGTCATCCTCACGCGCCGGGCGATGCGCGAGCCGGATGCTGACGAGATCGTGACCATCGTGGACAACGAGACGTCGCAGCGGAACGTGTCGCGAATGGCCGAGCGGGAGGGCTATCGCGTGACGGTCGAGGAGCGGGGCGACGCGGTGCATCTCCATCTGACCCGCCCGGCGGAGGGCTCCGGCGGAGCCACGGCCTCCGCGCCCGGCGCGGCCGGCGCGCCCAATGCGGCGGTGAGCCGGGCGACGCCCGCCAACGGCCCCCTGGTGGTGCTGGTGGCCTCGGACACCCTCGGCCGGGGCGAGGCGGAATTGGGCGGCATCCTGATGCGCTCCTTTTTCCACACCCTCGGCGAGGTGCAGCCGCTCCCCGATACGATCGTGTTCCTGAACAGCGGGGTGCGCCTGGCGTGCGAGGGGTCGCCCGTGGTGGAGGACCTGGAGGCGCTGGGCGAGCGGGGCGTCCAGTTGTTGGCCTGTGGCACCTGCCTGGACTATCTGGGACTCAAGGATCGCGTCCGGGTGGGCGAGGTCTCCAACATGTACTCTATCGCCGAGACGCTACTCGGCGCGGGACGGGTGCTGAACCTGTAGGGATTCGTGCAAGAAGGTGAGGAGATGGCAGATCGTATACGGCTCACGGCGCTGACGTCCGCCGCGGGTTGAGCGGCCAAGATGGGTCCCGAGACCCTGGCGCAGGTGCTGCGCCCCTTGCGAGAGCTGTTCCGGCCGGCGGATTTCCCCAACCTCCTGGTGGGGCTGGAGGTCGCCGACGACGCCGCCGTGTACCGCCTGAGCCCCGAGATCGCGGTGATCCAGACCCTGGACTTTTTCACGCCGGTGGTCGATGACCCCTATACCTATGGCGCCATTGCGGCGGCGAACGCCATGAGCGACATCTATGCCATGGGCGGCGAGGTGACCCTGGCCCTGAACATCGCCGCGTTCCCGCCCAAGTTGCCGCCGGAGATCGTTGCCGAGATCCTGCGGGGCGGCGGCGAAAAGGTCGCTGAGGCCGGCGCGGTGCTGGCCGGCGGCCACACCATCGACGATGAGGAGCCCAAGTACGGACTGTCGGTGATGGGCGTCGTCCATCCCGACAGGATACTGACCAAGGGCGGCGCGCGACCGGGCGATGCGCTGGTTCTCACCAAGCCCTTGGGCGTGGGGATCATCACCACCGCGGCCAAAGGCGACGTGGCGGACCCGGCCCACCTCGCCGAGGCGGCGGCCAGCATGATGCGGCTGAACCGCGAGGCGGCCCGCATCGTCCAGGAGGTCGGCGTCCACGCGGTGACGGACGTCACCGGCTTTGGCCTCTTGGGCCACGGTCAGGAGATGGCCGAAAAGAGCGGCGTTCGCCTGCGCTTTGCCCTGGACCGGTTGCCCTTTGTCGCGGGCGCCCGCGAGTACGCCGAGCAATGGCTCTTTCCCGCCGGCACGTGCAACAACGAGCGGTTCTACCAGGAGCACATCACCTTTGGCCCCGGGGTGAGCGACGAGGACCAGCAGTTGCTGTACACGCCGGAGACCTCCGGTGGGCTGCTGGTGGCCGTCCCGCCGGAGCGCCTGGACGCGCTCCTGGAGGCGTTCCGGCGCGCAGATCACCCCTGCTGGGTGGTCGGCGAGGTGGTGCCCGGTGCAGGCGTCGAGGTGTCTGCCGGCTGAGGACGCCCCGACGCCCTCGCCTGTCCGGCGGTTCGGGGTTCCTTTGGGGGTTGGCCCGCCGTGTATACGTGTTGCACGGTGGGCCAACCCTTCGCTATAATGCCGCGCAAGTTCGCTCCCGCCATGCCCTGCGAGGTGTCTATCATGCCTGACCCAGAGACGATCCGCGTGATGATCGTGGATGACCATGCGGTCGTCCGCGGTGGGCTCTCCGCGTTCCTCTACGTGTTCGACGACCTGGACCTCGTCGGTGAGGCGGGCAGCGGCGAGGAGGCCGTGCGCCTCTGCCAGCGCCTGCAGCCCGACGTCGTGCTGATGGACCTCATGATGCCCGGCATGGACGGCGCCGACGCTACCCGCGCCATCCGCCAGGCCTGTCCCGACAGCCAGGTGATCGCCCTCACTTCCTTCAAGGAGGAGGACCTCGTGCAGCGCGCGCTGCAGGCCGGCGCCATCGGCTACCTGCTCAAGAACGTCACGGCGGATGAGCTGGCCGACGCCATTCGCAAGGCGCATCAGGGCCGCCCGACCCTGGCCCCCGAGGCCGCCCAGGCGCTAATTCGCAACGCCGTGCAGCCGCCGCCCCTTGGCCACGACCTGACGGCCCGGGAACTGGAGGTGCTGGCGCTGATGTGCGAGGGGCTCTCGAACCCCGAGATCGCCGAACGGCTGATCGTCAGCAAGTCCACGGTCAAGTTCCACGTATCCAGCATCCTGTCCAAGCTGCAGGCCGCGTCGCGCACCGAGGCGGTGGCGCTCGCCCTGCAGAACAAGCTGGTAGACGCGGGACCGCCGGGATCCGGTAGTCGTCTCTAGACGGCCCCTACGGGGCGTGCGGGCATTCGTGCGAGCGCGATCCACTCGGCGGGGCGGGCGACGATATGCGCCCGGCCCGCTCTTCACGGCAGCGGAGGAAGACCATGCAGTTCAGACCCTACGATCCAGAGCGAGACCGCGAGGCGGTGCACCGCATCTGGCGGGAGATCGGTTGGATCGAGGCGGGCAAGGAAGAGATCATGGACGTCTGCATCGAGGCCGGCCGCACGATGGTGGCCGATCTCGATGGAAGCGCCGAGTGCGTGGTGCTCTCCGCCCGGGGCGACATGCGCTACGGCGACGAGTCCTTGCCGTTCGCCGGCCTCACCGGCGTCTCTACCAGCCGCGTGGCGCGCAAGCAGGGCCTGGCCCGTCGGCTGACGGCCCTCACCGTGGCGCTGGACGTCGCCGATGGCGTGCAGGTGCATGGCCTGGGGATGTTCGACCAGGGCTTTTACAACCGCCTGGGCTACGGCACCGGCCCCTACGAGCACTGGGTGACGTTCGACCCCGCCACCCTGACCGTGGACGCGCGGTTCCGGGTGCCCCGGCGTCTGGGGAAAGAGGATGCCCAGGCCATGCACGACTGCCGGCTGCGGCGCCATCGGGTGCACGGGGCCATCAACCTGGACCACCTGGGCAACACCCGGCACGAGGCAATGTCCACCGATGGCGGCTTTGGCCTGGGCTACTATGATGGACCCGGAGACACCTTGTCGCACCACATATGGCTGGGTACCAAGAGCGTCGGACACGGGCCGTACTCCGTGTACTGGATGGCCTATCAGACCCGCGAGCAGTTCCTCGAGCTGATGGCGCTGCTCAAGGGCCTCGGCGACCAGGTGCGCTCGGTCGGGATGGAGGAACCCGGCGACATCCAGCTCCAGGACCTCCTGGCGCAGCCCTTCCGGCAGCGGGGCATCACCCAGGGCTCGCGGCACGAGACGGGCGTGCGCGCCCACGCCTTTTGGCAGGTGCGCATCTGCGATCTGGCGGCTTGCCTGGAGCGCACGCACCTCCCCGGCGAGTCGGTGCAGTTCAACCTGCGGCTCACAGACCCCATCGCCGAGCACCTGGAGGCCGACGCGCCGTGGCGCGGCGTGGGCGGCGAGTACGTCGTCGCGCTGGGGCCCTCGAGCGGCGCCGAGCGGGGAATCGATCCGGCGCTGCCGACCCTGGAGGCCACGGTGAATGCCTTCTCCCGACTGTGGCTGGGCACGCGTCCGGCCACCGGCCTGGCGTTCACCGACGATCTCCGCGGCCCGCAGGACCTCCTCGAGCGCCTGGACCGCGTGGTACGCCTGCCCAAGCCGCATATGGGCTGGGAGTACTGAGCCTTTGCCTCAAGGG
>JAAZBQ010000569.1 GCA_012513725.1 Chloroflexota bacterium | reverse complement strand
GCGCTGGAAAAGCTGCAGCTGAACGACGCCTCGCTGGTCTTCCAGCCCGAGTCGTCGGTGGCGCTGAACCTGGGCTTTCGCTGTGGGTTCCTGGGCCTCCTGCACATGGAGATCGTCCAGGAGCGCCTGGAGCGCGAGTACGAGCTGGACCTCCTGGCCACCGCGCCGAGCGTCGAGTACGAGGTGCTCGGCACCGATGGCTCCGTCATCGAGGTCGACAACCCTGCCGACCTCCCCGACGCCGGGGTCATCGAGGAGATCCGCGAGCCCTGGATGCACATCTCCATCTTTACCCCCAAAGAGTTCATCGGCCCGCTGATGGACCTGGCCACCAACCGGCGCGGGGAGTTTGACAAGATGGAGTATCTCGACGAGCGGCGGGTGATGCTCGAGTACTATATCCCCCTCGGCGAGATCCTGGTGGACTTTCACGACCAACTCAAGTCGCGGTCCAAGGGCTATGCCTCGATGGACTATGCGTTTCATGGCTACCGTCCGAGCGACCTGGTGCAGATGGAAGTGTTGGTGAACCAGGAAACGGTGGACGCCCTCTCGATGATCGTGCATCGCGAAAAGGCCTACGAAAAGGGCTCCGCCCTGGTGCGCCGGCTCAAGGAGACCATCCCGCCGCAGCTGTTCACCGTGCCGATCCAGGCGGCCGTGGGCTCCCGGGTCATCGCCCGGGCCAACGTCTCTGCCCAGCGCAAGGATGTGCTGGCCAAGTGCTACGGCGGCGACATCACCCGCAAGCGCAAGCTCCTGGAACGGCAGAAAGAGGGCAAGCGGCGCCTCAAGCGGGTGGGTAAGGTCGAGATCCCCCAGGAGGCCTTTATGGCCGTTCTGCGACTGGAGGATTAGGTCGGTTTGGCTCGCGCGGGCTGGGTGCGGCCCAGCCCGTCCCTCCTCCCCTGCATCCCTTGCCAGCGAGGCATCTCCATGGGCACACCAACCGATCGGCGGCGCCTCCTCCATCCCGTTCTCCTGGGCCTGACCCTGGTGGGTGCCCTGGGGGTGCGCCTGTACGGCCTCCACTGGGACGATGGCTACCTCTTTCACCCGGATGAGCGCCAGATCCTGATGGTCGCCTCTCGGTTGCGCTTTCCCTGGCAGGAGCCGGCCCTCCTTTTTTCCGCCGAGAGCCCCTGGAACCCGCAGTTCTTTTCCTACGGGTCGCTGCCCATCTACCTCCTGCGGGTGGTCAGCAGCCTGGCAGCGCTCCGGTGGCCGGCGGCGGGAACGCTGTCGGCCTCGTACGTGGTGGGGCGCGTCCTCTCGGCCCTGGCCGACGTGGGCTCGATCGGCGTCCTCTACCTCCTGGGCCGGCGGCTGTACGGCCGCTGGGTGGCCCTGGGCGCGGCGGCGCTGATGGCCGTTACCGTCCTCCACATCCAGTTGAGCCATTTCTACGCCGTGGATACCCTCCTCACCCTCTTCGTCCTCGCCACGCTGTATCTGGCGCTGCGCTTGGCGGATGGGCCCTCGCTGGAGCGGGCGATGGCGGTGGGCGTGGTCTGGGGCGCGGCGATGGCCACCAAGGTGAGCGCCGCCCCCCTGATCCTGCCCATCGCGGTGGCCTGGTTCCTCGGCTTGCGGCGGCGGGGGGAGGGCGCTACGGGATGGGGGTGGCTCGCGCGCGGCGTCGGCGGCGGGGTCCTTTGGACCGGCTGGGCCGCGCTCCTGGTCTTCTTTGTCCTGGAGCCCTATGCCGTCCTGGACCCCTGGACGTTCCTCACCGACGTGACCTTTGAGGCCGGCATGGCCTCCGGCGCCTACGACGTGCCCTACACCCGGCAGTACGTGGGCACCCTGCCCTACCTGTACCCGCTGCAGCAGCTGGTGACCTGGTCCATGGGGATCCCCCTGGGGCTGGCCGGCCTCCTGGGGGCGGGGGTGGCGTTGTGGGACGGCGTGGGGAGGTCTCGCGGCGAGCGCTTGGTGCCCCTGGCGTGGTTGGTGGCGTACGGGCTGCTGACCGGCTCGCTCTATGCCAAGTTTGCCCGCTACATGCTGCCCGTGGTGCCGCTCCTGTGCCTGTACGCGGCGTGGGGGCTGGTCGGGCTCCTGCGGCGGGCGCGGGCCGGCGGGCGCCGGGCGCGGTGGGCGGCGTGGGGGGCTGCGGCGCTCGTCCTGGGGGGCTCGACCCTCTATGCCCTCGGGTACACCCGGGTCTACAGCCGCCCGCACCCCTGGGTGCGGGCCACGGCGTGGATCTGCGACCACGTCCCCCCGGGCAGCCACATCCTGGTGGAGCACTGGGATGACACCCTGCCCATCATCGGCGGCCGAGAGGGGCTGTTCTGCTACTTTGACTATCGGATCACGAGGTTGCCCGTCTACGATCCGGACACCCCCGAGAAGGCGGCAGACCTCGTCGCGAACCTGGCCGAGGCGGACTATGTGATCCTGTCCAGCAGCCGGCTCCACGGGGTAATCCCCCGCCTGCCCGAGCGCTACCCCGACACCGCCCGCTACTACCGGCGCCTCTTTGCCGAGGAACTGGGGTATGAGCTGGTGCACTATGAGGCAGCCTACCCGCGGGTCCTCGGTTGGGACCTCGTCCACGACGTGTTGGGTCGCGCCGCGCTCCCCGCGCCGCGTCTGTACGCCGAGGGGGAGGCCGGCCGGCAGGCCGTGCGGCTGGGTCGGGCCGACGAGTCCTTTTTCGTCTACGACCACCCCACCCCGCTCATCTTTCGCCGCACCGAGCCCGTCTCCGCGGAGGAAATGCGCCGTGGGCTCGACGGGCAGACGGACTAGACGCTGCTGGAACGGCGGGCACACCAATGCCGCGGGCCTAAAGACCCACGCTACCCCTCACGCCGGCCAAGGGCCGGCTGGCAGACCCCACCACCCCAAGCCGTATCGGAAGCACAAGCCTCGTCTCCAGTTATTTACGCTTCTTATGTGCATTAAGCCTGCTTTAGCAGGCGTGCCTCGTAGCGCGGGGTCTTTAGCCCCGCGCGCCTTGGCGCCCTTCTATTGCGTCACAATGGCCTGCTTGACCCGGCGACGCACCCAGTTCACGACCACCGGCTCATGGTGGCGCACCAGGAGCACGGAGCAGGGGATCTGCTCGGCGATGCTGTCGGTCATGGAGCCGAACAGGTCCGTCTGCAGCGTCGAGGCCACCGCCGCCCCCATCACCACCAGGTCGTAGGGATGCTCGGCCAGTTCCTGGAGGACGCCCTCGGGCACGCTCTCGGAGCGGGCCACCCGCATGGAGACATGGGGCGGCACGCGGCCAAAGAGCGCCTCGAGCTCCTCGCGCACCAGGAGCAGCTCATCGTGCATCTCCTCGGTCCGCGAGTCACCTGCGCCGGCCGGCGGATCGCAAAGGCAGCGCAAGACGACGAGTTGCGCCCTGGCCTCCTCGGCCAGCTGGCTGGCGAGGCGCAGGGCCAACCGGGAGTGCACCCCGCCGCCAAAGGGCATCAGGATGCGCCTCATCGAGCCGATGTCCCGGTTCAGGAATACGGCGACGTCGCAGCGCGCCTCGGCCAACACCTCGGCGACGGGGTTCTCGCGCAGCGTACCCAGCTCCATCGGTCCGGGCCAGCCCATCAGGAGGAGGCGGACGTTGCCACTCTCGGCGACCTCCTGGATAATCCCCTCCGCCACGCGCGACGCCACGCGCACCTCGCCATAGTAGGGAACGTTGTGCCCCTGGACCTCTTCCGCGACTTGCCTGAGGAGCGCCTGCTGCCGCTGCCCCAGGCGGTCGATCAGCACGGGGCGGTTGCCGGCGGCGGGCGCGTGCCCGTTGCCCGACGGCCTCCGGGGGCCGGGGCGCGATACGACGCTCAGCGTGCTCACCACGGTGCCGGGGATCCGCTCGGCCAGGGTGGTGGCCAGCCGCGCCAGGCCGAGGGCCGTGTTGGGGTTGGCCACCGGCAGCAGGATCCGGTCGTGTACCGCAGGCGCCACCCGCACCCGGCCCGCGGCGAACCGTTCGAGGGCAGGCCGGAGCAGGTACCCGGCCGTCAGGAGGGCCAACAGGCCGCCACCGAAGAGAAGCGCGCGCCAGTCGGTGAACATCACCACCACGGCGCAGAGACCCGCCGCCACGTAGGCGGTCCAGGGGAACCACGGCGCCCGGAAGGGGCGTGGCAGGTCGGGCCGGGTGCGGCGGAGGCGCACCATGGCCAGGCTGGCCCAGAACACCACGAACAGGTAGCCCGAGGAGGAGATGTAGGATAGGAACTCGACCACGCCGATGGCAGCCACCACGGCCACCGCGCCGCCGACAGCCAGGCTGGCCATGTAGGGCGTGCGCAGCCGGCCCAGGCGCGACATGAAGCGCGGCCAGGCCCCCATGCGGCTGAGGGTCAACGCCTCGCGGGTGGCGGCCAGCATGGCCGTGTTCACGCTGGTCAGGGTGGCGATGATGCCGGCCAGCCCCACCAGCGGCGCCCCCCAGCGGGGCAGGAACCGCGCCGCGGCGTCGGCCATCGCCAGGCGCGAGCCGGCCAGTTCGTGCCAGGAGATGGTGCCCAGGGTCACCAGGGTCACCAGCACATACACTAGCGTGATCGCCGCCAGGCTGATGAGGATCCCCCGGGGGATCACCCGGCCATAGTCCTGCACCTCCTCGGCGTCGTCGGCGATGATCTCATAGCCCACAAAGGCGTTAAAGATCAGTGCCATCGCCGCGAGCATGGGCGCCACGTTGCCCCAAGCGCCCCGGTGCACGAACAGCCGGCCCTCGGGCAGGAAGGTCTGCCAGGAGAACCCCTGCGGCCCCACGAGCCCGGCGACGATGTAGACGCCGAGCAGCCCGAGGAGCACGCCCCCCAGCACCAACTGCACCCTGCCCACCTTGCTGACGCCCAGGATGTTCAGGAAGGTAAAAACGCCCGCCGTGACGATGGCCACCGGCACTGCGGGGATCCAGGGCAGGAACAGCTGGAGCGAGTAGCCGAACCCCACTGCGGAGAGGGCGGCGTAAAAGGCGCTGGAGAGGCAGTCGATGGAGCCCACCAGGAACGACAATAGACCGGGGCCATAGCCCTCGCGCACGTAGGTGAGGGCGCCACCGGTCACGGGGAACGCGGTGGCCAGCTCCGCATAGTTCAGGGCTACGGCCACGCTCAGGAGACCGATGGCCACCAGGACGATGACGCTGGCCGGCCCCACCATCCCCGCCACGTGGCCGGTCAGCACAAAGATCTCGGCGGCGACCGTGCCAGCGATCCCGAGCATCAGGACCTCGGGCAGGCTCAGCAGTCGCCTCAAGCGCCTCTCTGCCATGCATGCACCTCCATGAGGGAGCGACAGACTGGCACTCAGGGTTCGAGCGGGGAGCGTCCGATCTCGGGACGCTCGGCGAGGGGCGATGGGGCGAGGTCGCAGGGGAGACCTGCGGCGCCCGTCGTGAGGCAGCAGGGCCGGCTCCGGATGCAATCCGGAGGCCGACCCTACACCGACCATGTCTCTCCGTCGACGGTAGGCCGTGGCCCGGGCGGGCCACGGCACGTCGCCGACGCTCTTGCCTGAGGATCATCCTCCGACAGATTCGGCCGCGGCGCGCCCTTGCGCTACGGCCGCATACACTACCGTTCGATCAGCCCGCCTTCCGACGGCGGTCCACCGCGATGGCCTGCGAGAGCCCCTTTAGGCTGAGGCACACGCAGGGGTCCTCCGCGTCGGCGCCCGTCGAGATGGCCAGACCCCGGTCGCGCAACTCTTCCACACAGCCCAGCGCCTCGGCACCGGAGATGTGGAGGGCCCGGGCCAGGTCCTCGATGTACACGGGCTGGTCCGTGCCGCGCAACTGACACTGGTACAGATACCGAAGAGCGGCGCCGACCCGCGGCGCACCTTTGCTCTGTCCCGATGGACCCGCAGCATGGGCGCGGCGCTGTGGCGGCGCCCACCGATCCGTTGCCTGTGACATACGCTCTCGTCCTCACGAGTTGTGTATCGTGTGGGGAACCGGTGCGCCGTCCACCCCCTCGACGTTGAGGGCGTGGGCGACGCACCGATCCCCCACAACACAAAACTCCAGGCCGAAGCCTGGAGCACGAAACATGCTGGTCTTCTGCCACTCTCAATGCCTGCGAAGTTAGCTGCCGGGTTAGGGCTGAAAGCTGCCCCCTCGCTCTACGTCGAGTACACCCCTTCGGTTCGGGTCCTCCGCTCCCGTCCGGGGGATTCCCCGTGCGGGATTAGGCTGCAAGCTATGCGGTTGTTAATTCCATCATACGTCCGATCGTGGGCCTTGTCAACATCCGCGCGCCCGCTGGAGCGGGAGGTGCGGCGGCAGCGGATGTCTGTTCGCCCCCCGCTACCAGGTATTCGCTGCCTCTAGTAGACGCATCCGGCCGCCCCAGGGTTCCCGGCGCAGGGGGCCCGCGCGACCGTCGCCGCGACCATCGGCACGGCAAGGGCGCGCCCACCATGTCCTTGACATCCTGTTCGCAGAGCGGTAATATAAGTACAGTAAGTCTATAGGATTAGTAGGATACTCATGAGGCTCTCCACGAGGACCCGGTACGCGGCGCGGGCTCTGCTGGACCTTGCCGTGCACCAGGATCAGCAGCCGGTTAGCCTGCGGGAGATCGTTGCCCGGCAGGGCGTCTCGCGCAAGTACCTGGAACATCTCTTTGCGGCGATGCAGGCCGCCGGCCTGGTGCGCTCGGTGCGCGGGCGACGGGGCGGCTATGCCCTGGCCCGGGCGCCCGAGGAGATCACCGTGCGCGACATCTATGAGGTGGCGGAGGGCGCCGAAGAGGTGCTCCCCTGCGACGAGGCCCCCGGCATGCTGCGCGCCGAAGAGTGTGTGATGCAGGACGTATGGGCGGCAATGCACGCGGCGATGGTCGGCGTGCTCGAATCGGTATCGCTGGCTGAACTGGCGCGCCGGGCGGAGGACCGCGCGCAGTCCAGGGGCGGGATGTACCACATTTAGCGCCCCGGCGCCCGGGCGGCGCCGGGCACGAAAGGGAAGAAACATGGGCAGAATCTATGACAGCATCGTCGACACCATCGGCAACACGCCGCTCATCCGCCTGCGGCGGATGGCCGAAGGCCTGGAGGCCGAGGTGGTGGTCAAGCTGGAGGCGGCCAACCCGCTGTGGAGCGTCAAGGACCGCATCGCGGCGGCCATGATCCAGGCCGGTGAGGAGGATGGCAGCATCCGGCCCGGCACCGTCATTGTGGAGCCCACCAGCGGCAACACGGGCATCGGTCTGGCCTTTGTCTGCGCGGCCAAGGGCTACCGGCTGATCCTCACCATGCCCGATACGATGACCACCGAGCGTCGCCGCGTGCTCAAGGCGTTGGGCGCCGAGCTGGTGCTCACCCCCGGGGCCGAGGGGATGCCCGGCGCCATCCGGCGCGCCCAGGAGATCCTGAGCGAGACCCCGGACGCATTCATGCCCAACCAGTTCGAGAACCCGGCCAACCCCAGGATCCACCGGGAGACGACGGCCGAGGAGATCTGGCGCGATACCGACGGCCGGGCGGATATCCTGATCTCCGGGGTGGGCACCGGCGGCACGCTGACCGGGGTCGCCGAGGCGATCAAGGGGCGCAAGCCCGAGTTCCGCGTCGTCGCCGTGGAGCCGGTGGGTTCGCCGGTGCTCTCCGGCGGAGGCCCTGGCCCCCACCGCATCCAGGGGATCGGCGCTGGGTTTGTGCCGGGGGTGTTGCGCACCGACCTGATCGATGAGGTGGTGCAGATCGACGAGGAGGAGGCGTTCACCGCGTCGCGCCGCCTGGCCCGGGAGGAGGGCATCTTTGTGGGCATCTCCTCCGGCGCGGCGGCCGCTGCGGCCCTGCGCGTGGCGGCCCGGCCCGAGAGCCGTGGCAAGCTGATCGTGGCCGTGCTGCCCGACCTGGGCGAGCGCTACCTGAGCACCGACCTCTTTGCCGACGAGTAGGCTGCGCGACTCTTGACAGCCATCGCCCGGGCTGCTATCATCGGGGTACCAGTAGGGGGTATATCGGAGGACGCATGCCACAGATCACGCTACATGCTGAGGATATCTCTTGCCAGCACTGCGCCATGACCATTCGGCGCGAACTCGGGGCCGTCAACGGGGTAACCGTCATCGATGTGGACGTGCCCGGCAAGAACGTGGTGCTGGACTATACCGACGAGGACGCCCTGCAGCAGGCCAGGGCGCTCCTGGAGGAGATCGGCTACCCGGTCGCCTGAATCCGGCGACGGACGCGCGCTTTTTGTCGCCGCGCAGAGGCATGGTACCATCCACGCGGATGCACGCCACCGTGTGTCCGCGTGGTGCATTCTAGCCGCAAGGGGATCATCGATGCACAAGGTCCTGATCGTTTCCGTCCTGGTGGGGGCGCTGATGCTGACTCTGGGGGCGTGCGCGCCCCGGCCGGCGGAGGTAGGCTCCGTCGCCGGCGCGAACCCCGGGGCCGCGCAGCAACCCGCCGTCCAGCCGCCGACGCCGCGCCCCACCGTCGCCACCCCGACGCCCCGCGCCTCGTACGACGGCCCCCCGCAGCCCGGCCAGCCGGCGCCCGATTTCGCCCTGCAGAACCTGGCGGGCGAGGAGATCTCCCTCGCCGACTATGCCGGCCAGCCGGTGCTGGTGTTCTTTTGGGCCACTTGGTGCGGCTACTGCCGGAACGAGATCGCCACCATCTCTGCCATGTACCCCGAACTCCAGGAACAGGGCCTCGTCATCCTGTCCGTGGACATCATGGAGGACGCGAGCGTGGTGGCCGATTACGCCGAGGAGATGGGCATCGAGTTCCCCATCCTCCTCGATGCGGATGCTCGCCTGGCCGATCGCTACTATGTGCGCGGCGTGCCCACCAATGTGTTCATCGACCGGGAGGGCGTGATCGCGCGGATGTTCCCGGGCGCCCCGGAGCCGGAGCAGCTCCGGGAATACGTCGCCGAACTGAGCGGGTGAGGGATTCGCGCATGGGCGAGAGACCACGGGATGCGGGCCCACGTAATGTGAGCCCACGGGATGTGGGCCCAGAGCCGCCGGCGCCGCGCGACCCGCGGGTGGCCGAGTGGTCGGTGCGCATCAGCCGCGTCCTCTCCCGCTTTCTCAAGGCGGTCAGCGGGCACTGGCTGGTGCTGGCCAACCTGTTCATGGGACTGTACGTCGGCTTGCCGATCCTGTCGCCGATCCTGTACCATCTGGGGCACCCCGGTGCAGGGGGCGTGATCCAGACGCTGCTGCGGCCCTTTTGCCACCAGCGCCCCGAACGCTCCTTCTTTCTCTTTGGCCAGCAGGTGGTCTACTCGTACGACGAGTTGGCCGCGCACCTGGGGCAAGAGTTCGTCCCCGCCCGGTATATCGGGGGGCCGGAGATCGGCTACAAGGTGGCCATGTGCGAGCGCGACGTGGCCATCTACGGCATGATGCTCCTGGCGGGGCTCCTGTTCTGGTTCGTGCGCAATAGACTCCGGCCACTGCGCGCCAAGGAGTTCGGCCTGCTCATCCTGCCGATGGCGGTCGACGGACTGGGGCAGTTGATCGGTTTGTGGACGAGCACCTGGGCCAGCCGGGTCTTGACCGGCTCCCTCTTTGGGCTCGCCGCCGTCTGGCTCGTCTACCCGTACCTGCAGGAGGGAATGACCGGCGTGCACCAGGAGATGACCGAGGCCCTGGCCAAGGACGGAGGGGGCCATGCCGACTAGCCCCGTGAGCCTGTGGGTGGCCCTCAGCGCGGGGCTGCTGTCCTTTTTTACCCCCTGCGTGTTGCCCATGGTGCCCGTGTACCTCCTGTACCTCAGCGGCACCGCGGCGGGCGGCGCGACGGGCGGCGCGACGGGAGGCAGTCGCTGGCGCACGGTGACCCACGCCGCCTTTTTCGTGGTGGGCTTTGGGCTCATCTTTGTCCTGGGGGGTGTCGGGGCCGGGATGCTCGGCCGGCTGATGCCCCGGGTCATCGGCTATGTGGTCAGCGTCGGCGGGCTGCTGCTCATCGTCCTGGGGCTGCAGATGGCGGGGCTCATCTCGCTCCCCTTTCTGAACG
>JAAZBQ010000067.1 GCA_012513725.1 Chloroflexota bacterium | reverse complement strand
TTCACCGTGATGCCCAGGTGCCCGACCTCGATGGCGATGCTCCGGGTAAAGGCCTCGGTCGTGGCCTTGCTGGCGCCATAGGCGATCTGGCCCGGGAAGGCCTGCGCCGCATCGGTGCTGAGGTTCACGATCCGGCCATAGTCGCCGCACCGCGTCACGAACTCTTTGATCATCAGCAGGGTGGCCTTGACGTTCACATCAAAGGTCTTGTCGATGACGTCCTCGCTGATGCGCAGGATGGTGTCGCCCTGTTCGGCGTACTCGGCCGCGTTGTTCACCAGCACTTCCACGGTGCCCAGCCGATCCTCGACGCGGTCCAGGATGTGCTCGGCTGCGCCCGGCTCGGTAATGTCCTGCTCGATGACGAGGTACTGATCGGTGATCTCGCTCAGCCGTTGTTTGATGCTCTGGGCGTTATCAGACAGCAGTCGACGGTACCTGTCCATCCCGCTCTGCTGGGCTCGATCAGGGTCGTAGGGCAGGGCGAGGCGCTTGTAGACGAGCGCCACGCGCGCGCCCTCTTGGCAGAACCGTAGCGCGGTCGTGGCGCCGATCCCGATGGGGCTGCTCGTGCCGGTGATGAGCACCACGCGATCGGTCAGGCCAAGGTCCATGTGCCACCTCCCGAAAGCAGAACGCGACAGCCAAAGAGTGGTACCACTGCCTGCCACACAGGGTACCGGGTGCAGTCTCCCTCCGCAAGCGTATCGCCGCCGGACACGAGACGAGGCGCACGGAACAATCCCGTGCGCCTCGCTACTCTCATTGCGGGGCTGGTGAGGGCCCTACGGATGGTGCATCGCGCCCTACTCGACCACCAGCGCGTACTCGCCCTGGCCGCCGCCGACCTCCACATAGTACTCGCCGGCCGCGGCCCCGTCGATCGTCACGGAGCCCTCCCGGCCGCCACCGATGCTCCACACGGTCTCGATCTCGTTCTCGTCGGCGTCGTACACCGAGAGGTACAGGTTCTGGTCGCCCCGGGCGGGCGCCAGGGTGATCGTCACCGTCTCCCCGTCCTCGATGGTCAGGACGTACCAGTCGGTCCGGTCGGAGCCGCCCTGGATGCCGGCGTACTCTTGGCCGACCTCGATCTCCACCGCGTCGAGGCTCTCGTCCCCGGCGTCGCCGCCGGAGCCGGCGTCATCCTGGCTCGTGACGTCGACGACAAAGGTGTACGAACCGCTGCCGGAGAACAGATAGAGATAGTGCGCACCGCCATCGGCGGGGCCGATGATCGCGCTGCCGGTGGCCTCCCGACCGCCGCGCAGACCGTAGTCTGCCCACAACTCGGATTCGTCGGGATCCAGCAGGCTCGCGCCCAGACCGTCGGTACCCCGGTCGGGGGTCACCGTCACCGTGAGCACCGAGCCGCCGGGCACCTCAAAGGTGTACCAGTCCGCATAGTCCGTGTCGCCCTGCAGGCCCTGGAGGGTCTCGCCGACCTCAACCTCCACCGCGTCATAGATCTCCTCGCCGGCGTCACCGCCCGAGCCGGCGTCGTTCTGACCCGCGCTGGAGATCGTCACCGTGTAGGCGCCCGTGCCGCTCACACCCAGGGCATACTCCCCGGCGGCCTCTGCGGCAATGGAGCGTGTCACGCTGGCTCCCTGCCGCGGGCTGATGTCGTATTCTCTCCATACCTCGGACTCATCGGGGTCGTACAGGAAGGCGTTGATCTCCTCTGCCTCGGAACCCAGCGCCACATCCACCGTGAGGACGGTGCCGGGGTCCACGGAGAACAGGTACCAGTCCTCCCGGTCCGAGTTGCCAACCACGCCAACGAGGGGCTCGTCGACGGTGACCTCGACGGCGTCCCGGAGCTCACCGGGGGCGTCGGCACCCGTCTCACCATCGTCCTGGGTGGCGGTGGTCACGTCCAGCGTGTACGCGCCGCGGCCCAGGAAGACCTGCACATAGTACGGCCCGCCGTCCTCGCCGGAAAAGACCCAGTGCAGGCTCTCGCCGCGCACGCTAACGTCGTACGCAGACCACATCTCATCCTGGTCGGGATCCAGAACGATGACGGCCAGCCCCTCGGCATCCTCCGCCGGGGTGAAGGCAAGATCCAGCACGGCGCCGTCGGGCAGATCCAGGGTGTACCAGTCCTCGGCGTCTCCGTCACCCGCTATGCCCTCGAACGTCCCGGTCGGCGCGATCTCGGTCGCGTCAGTGATCGCGTCGCCGGCGTCGCCGCCCGAGCCCGCGTCATCCTGCGTATCGAGGGCTACCTCGATCGTATAGTCGCCCGTCCCGCCGTCGAGCTCGACGTACAGCGTGTCCTCGGGCCCTACGATGCGGGTGTACTGGACAGCCTGTCCTTTGCCAACGGCGGACTCGGACCACAGATGATCCTCCGCCGCGTCGTACACCGCGATGGAGAGGGGGTTCGCGTTGTTGCCCGCGGAGAGGGTGATGTTGACCAGCGCCCCGGCCGGCAGCGGGATCTCGAACCAGTCCGCGTCTCCCTCGGCTAGGGTGCCCTCCCACGTGCCGCTGGTCAGCGGGTTGGCCTGCGCCTCGGTGTCGTTGGGCTCGGCCTCGGAACCCTCGGCGGCGGCCGGCTGCTCGCCAGCGCTACCCGCCTCAGCAGTGGGCTCGGGTTCCGCACCCGCTTCCGCGGTGGGTTCGGCGTCCTCCGGCTTTGCCGTGGGCTCCACCTCTGCCTGGGGCTCCGGCTCTGCCGTGGGCTCTGGCGCCTCGGCGGTGGGCTGCGCGGCGGTCGGAACGGAAGCCGGCGGCACGCGGGTGGATTCTGTCGTGGGCGACGCAGGGGCTGCGGTGGCGGGCGCCGATGCCGTTGTGGGCGCGAGGGTCGGTTCCGGTTCGTCGCCGCCTCCGCCGCAGCCACTCAGGCTCAGGACCAGGACGAGGAAGAGACTGACTAGTGTGATCAGACGCCTGTTCACGAGGGACCTCCATAGATCGATGATCAGCGGTGAGGCGGGCGGCACCCGTCTCCGTTGACGAGAGGACCAAAGCGCGGCAGAGGCTGCCGCAGATGGGGTGCAGTGCGGTTGGTGCGCGTCTCCTTTCTCCCCCGTGCGCCGACTAGGCCGCAATTATCCGCTCTCTCCCCCAGTGTGTCAACAGGTTTCTCGATTCGTTCCGACGGTGGGAGCGCCCGCTGGCCTCGCACCAGAGCGTTGACAGCGCTCTGCCCGGGACCTAGAATCCGCCGTGAACAACCGATTGTGGTACGCGACCGCGACGCCAGCGCTGCGCTGCCAGCGCCGCGCTGCGCGCATCCAAAGGAGGCATCACCTTGGCAAAGGAAACCCTAGAGACTGTGGCCCCCACGGAACGGCTGATCGGGCGCTTGCCCAAGATCGGCATTCGCCCCACCATCGACGGGCGCCGGCGGGGCGTCCGCGAGTCCCTCGAAGAGCAGACCATGGGCCTGGCCCAGGCCGCGGCGCAACTGCTCAGCGAGAACCTCCGGCATCCCAACGGCCTCCCGGTAGAGTGCGTCATCGCCGATACCTGCATCGGCGGCGTGGCCGAGGCCGCGGCCTGCGCGGCCAAGTTCGCCCGCGAGGGCGTGGGCGTCTCCCTCACGGTGACCCCCTGCTGGTGCTATGGCTCCGAGACCATGGACATGGACCCGCTGCTCCCCAAGGCGGTCTGGGGGTTCAACGGCACCGAGCGCCCCGGCGCCGTCTATCTCGCCGCGGTGCTTGCCGCGCACAACCAAAAGGGCCTGCCGGCGTTCAGCATCTATGGCCGCGACGTGCAGGATGCCGGGGATCCTGCCATTCCCGAGGACGTGCGCGTCAAGTTGCTCCAGTTCGCCAAGGCCGGGCTGGCCGTCGCCGAAATGCGGAACAAGTCCTACCTCTCCATGGGCTCCGTCTCCATGGGCATCGCCGGCTCTATGGTGAACGAGGACTTGTTCGAGCGATTCCTCGGGATGCGCTGCGAGTACGTGGACTCGTCCGAGTTCGTCCGTCGGATGGACGAAGAGATCTATGACAAGGAAGAGTTCGGTCGCGCCCTGGCCTGGGTCAAGGCCCACTGCCTCGAGGGCCAGGACCCCAACCCGCCCGAGGAGCAGTTCTCCCGCGCCCGCAAGGATCAGGACTGGGAAACCGTCGTCAAGATGGCCCTCATCGCCCGCGACCTCATGATCGGCAACCCCCGCCTGGCCGAGATGGACTATGGCGAGGAGGCCCTCGGGCATAACGCGCTGGCCGCCGGTTTCCAGGGCCAGCGCCAGTGGACCGACCACTTTCCCAACGGCGACTTTATGGAGGCCATGCTGAACTCCTCGTTCGACTGGAACGGCATCCGCCAGCCGTTCGTCGTGGCCACCGAGAACGACACGCTGAACGGCCTCACCATGCTGTTCGGCCATCTGCTGACCGATCGCGCCCAGGTCTTTGCCGATGTGCGCACCTTCTGGAGCCCCGAGGCGGTCCGGCGCGTCACCGGCAAGGCCCTCACCGGCCGCGCCGCCCAGGGCATCATCCACCTCATCAACTCGGGCTCCGCCGCGCTGGATGGCACCGGCGAGCAGTCGGCGGATGGCCAGCCGGTCATCAAGCCCTGGTGGGAGATCGAGCCCGAGGAGGCCGCGCGCTGCCTGGAGGCCACCCGCTGGAGCCCAGCGAGCCTGGGCTATTTCCGCGGCGGCGGCTACTCTTCGACGTTTACGTCTCGCGGGGGGATGCCCGTCACCATGGCACGGCTGAACCTCATCCACGGCCTGGGCCCGGCACTCCAGATCGCCGAGGGCTATACGGTGGACCTCCCCGAGGACGTGAACCGTACCCTGATCGAGCGCACCGATCCCACCTGGCCGACCACCTGGTTTGCCCCGCTCCTCACCGGGGAGCCGCCTTTTGACAGCGTGTACTCGGTCATGTACAACTGGGGGGCCAACCACGGCGCGTTCTCTTACGGGCACATCGGCGCTGACCTCATCACGCTGGCCGCCATGCTGCGCATCCCGGTGGCCATGCACAACGTGTCCGCCGAGCGCATCTTCCGGCCCAGCATGTGGGGCGCCTTTGGCGCCATGGATCCGCAGGGCGCCGATTACCGCGCCTGCACCAGCCTGGGGCCGCTCTACGGCAACCGGTAAGCCGGGGAGATCGGAGACAAGGGGGCCACACCGGCCCCCTTTCCTGTTCCCCACGGCGGCGGTGGTTGGCCCACAGTCCGCCCCATCTCCCAGGGGTATCCCTACTGCGGGAGGTGTACGATGGAAGAGGTTGATCGGATGGCACACACCCCCCAAGTACTTCAACGCATTCGACAGAACCACGCCCTGGAGCACGCCACCCTGCACGTTCTGGGTCAGCAGGCGAGGCGCCATCGGCTGATGGGCCGCGCCGATTGGAACGGCTTTACGGTGTATGGCAACGTGGATACGCGACGGCTCATCGATGCGGCCGTCGAGGGCCTGCGCCGCCTGCAGAACGGCGAGCCCTGGCTCGCCGTGCACCCCCGCTGCGGCACGAACCTGGCCACCGGCGTCCTCGCGGCCACGGTCCTCGGCGAGATCGCCGTTGGCGGGCTGCGGTCGCGGTTCCTCAGGACGTTGGGCGCCGGGGTGGCCCTGGCCGCCGGGCTCTTTTTGGCCCAGCCCCTGGGCCACGCGGTGCAAGAGCACGTCACCACCTCGCCCGACCTCGCCACTGCCTACATTTCGGCGGTGCAGCGCGAGGTGCGCGGCGGCATGGTCCGCCATCGGGTGATCGTCGGCCGGAAGGAATAGAGGGCTCCATGTTCTACGTCTTTCACGGCTCCGAAGAGTTCCTGCGCGCCGAGGAGATCGCTCGCTTCAAGAACGAGATCCTCAAAGACGGCATGGGGGACCTGAACCTCATCGTGCTGGACGGCCGCCGCGTGGACGTCCGCGATCTGATGGACCACTGCAGCGCCATCCCCTTTCTCACCCAGCGTCGCCTGGTCATCGTCGAGGACCTCCTGCAGCGCCTGGAACGGCGCCGTGGCGGGGATGACGATGCGCCCCCGGCCGATTCCGAGGAGACCGCTCGCCTCGTGGAGTACCTGCCCACCATGCCGGAGACCACCCGGCTGGTCTTTTCCGAGAGCAAGCAGTTGGGCAAGCGCAACCCGGTGCTGCGCCTGGCGGAAGCGTCGGAGCAGGGCGTCGCCAAGGCGTTCGAGCCCCTTACCGGGGGTTCCCTGCAGAACTGGATCCGTCGGCGGGCCGAGGACAAGGGGACGGCCATCGAGCCGCAGGCCGTGAGCCTCCTGGCGACCTACGAGTCCAGCGACCTGCGCCGGCTGGATGGCGAGCTGGAAAAGCTGGCCGCCTATGCCGGCTATGCGCGGGCCATCACCGCGGAGGACGTGCGGGAGTTGGTGGCGCCGGATCTCCAGGACGACGTGTTCAAGCTGATGGACACCATCGGGGAACGAAAGGGGCGCGAGGCGCTACGTCGGCTGCGGGAGGCGCTCGACAACGAGCAGAACCATCCCCTGTACCTCCTCACAATGATGGCGCGCCAGGTGCGGCTGATCCTGGGGGCCAAGGACCTCGCCCAGCAGGGCCGTTCGCCGGAGGATATCCGCCGGGAGCTGCACGTCTCCCGGCTGTTCATCGTGAACAAGCTCCTGGATCAGGCCAGGCAGTTCTCGGTCGAGGATCTCGAGGCGATGCAGCGGCGCGTGCTGGAGACCGATCAGGCGATCAAGACGGGGCGGATCGACGCGCCGTTGGCGCTGGAGCTCCTTGTCCTGGATATCTGCCGGCGGCGCCGTCCGGCCCGCCGCGCCCCGTCGCGGGCTCGCAGCCGCAGCGGCTGAGGGGCAAGCCGGCTCGCCGCCGGGCTACCAGTGGATCAGGTGCTCGCGCACGCGCTCGGCCAGGGCCACCTCGGCCTCGTCGCCGGAGCCCAGGTCCAGGTAGAGCTGCAGGCGGTTGACCACCGCCAGCCCCCCGAGGTCCTCCCGCTCCCACAGGATGCTCTCGTCGTAGGGCTGAAAGACGAACACGTTCACCGTGCCCACGTGCCCCAGCCCCAGCGCGCTCTCCAGGTCGGCCAACTGGCCCTGCCAGTAGAGGGCCACGTGGCGGCTCTGGGGTTCCTCGGCCAGCAGGTGCTGTGCACCGGACCAGAGGGTCAGGGCGTAACGGCCGTTCAGCTTGGCGCGGTCGTGGGTTAGGATGCGTTCGACGTCCGCCTGGCCATAGCGCGTGCGAAAGGTGCGGAACGGGCTGCGCCGCAGGTCGTACTCTTCCGCCCAGGCGCCCAACAGGTCGCCGGGGCTGAACAGGCGCAGGCCCGTGCGCCCCTTTTCCACCATCCCCGAGTTGCGCAGGTCGGTGGTGACCATACTGGCCATGCCGAGGCTCACCTGCGCCACCTTGGCCAGTTCGCGCATCGCCCACTGTTTCTCCGGGTTCAGGAGCAGCGTGCGCACCACGCGCTCGGCGCGGCCGTCGAACGGCGTGCGGAGGTGCCGCTCGCGGACGTTGGGATTAGCCTTGCCGCCGACCTCCACGTACACGCCCTCGACGTCCAGCCGGGCGTTGCCGGCCAGATCAAAGCAGCCGACCTGGGCCTCAGCGCAGAGGTCCCGGGAGGTATCCGACAGGTAGGGGGCGATGAGGACCGGCACCGCCGGCGCGCCGTCCTGGGCCGGCGGCAGGGGCTGGCCTTCCTGGATCTGGGCCAGGAAGCGCTTGACCTCCTCGGGGTGCCCCTCGGTCAGCGCCACGCAATGGAGGTCCAGGTCCGCCGCCGCGCGCCCCGCCGAGATGCGCAGCACAAAGCCAAAGGGACCTACCGATCCACTGGTAAAGCGCCGCAGCCCCCGAAAGGCGAGTCGGGGGTAGAGTTCGGCAAAGCTCTTCAGAAAGCGGATCTGTACCTCAGCCTGACGCACGGGTTGCTCCCCAATGGATTACGGTAGTGGTGGCTAGACGCTATGCCAGGGGCGCCCGGAAGCGCTCCAGGTAGTCCTTGCGGATGGTGCTGGACGCGATGCGGTTCAGGTCCAGTTCCGCGGTGATGATCTCCTCGCAGTCCTGGTTGGCCTGGGCCAACATCAGCCCCTGGGGATCGACGATCTGCGAGACGACGATCTGCAGGGGGCCCGCGACGTTGGCCGCCACCACGTAGCAGCCGGTCTCGGCGGCCCGCGAGCGCAGGTGGGCGCTGAGCACGGGGACCTTCCAGGTGTCGCCCCCCGAGCCATAGAACCCCTGGAGGATGACCTCGACCCCCGCATCCAGGAGGGCGCGGTACCCCTCGGGAAAGCGCACGTCGTAGCAGATCTGCAGACCGACGCGCACGCCGCGCAGGTCGAACACCGTGGGGCGCTCGCCCGGCACATAGTAGGCGGTGTCGCTTCCGGTGAGGTGCACCTTGTCGTACGTGGCGGCCGCGGCGCCGAGGTCCGAGTACACATAGGCGCGGTTCATCCAGGCCTCGCCCGTCCAGGCCTCCGCACCTACGGCCACCCACAGCCCCAGCCGCGCGGCCGCCTCGGCGATGCGCCCGAGGGCTTCCTCGATGGCGGGCCATTCGCCGGCTTCCCTGCCGTGGCCGATGGCGGGGCTATAGCCGGTGAGGGCGGTCTCGGGGAAGACCAGCAGCTCCAGGCCCATGTCCGCGCCGCGGGTCATCGCGTCGAGGATGTGGGTGAGGTTGTTGGTGACCGAGTCGGTGATGGCGATCTGGGCGGCGCCGACGTACAGGCCGCGAGCGTCTGGTGTCATGGTGATTCCTCAGGTGCGCGTGTGACGGGCATGTCGTGGGCGATTCTACCATGCGGCTAACATAAGGGCAAAGCGGGCAGAGCGACAGGATGGACAGGATTCCGGACAGGATTTACATGATTCAAGGATAGGATCATTGACGGGATTCGGGAGCGTCCTGGGACATCTTGATGCCCATCGCCAATCCTGTGAATCCTGTCCCCAATCATGTACATCCTGTCCACAAATCCTGTCCATCCTGTCAACCCTCCGCTTTGCCGACCGCCCGGAACGATGATAGAATAACACTCCGACCCACTAGATTGGAGTGCTGTTTTTCGCTATGCCGATCACCCTCGACGGTCTGAACCCCGCCCAACAGGAGGCCGTGCGCGCCACCGACGGGCCCGTGCTCGTGCTGGCCGGCCCCGGCTCGGGCAAGACGCGCGTCCTCACCCACCGCATCGCCTACCTGATCCAGGAAGAGGGCGTGCACCCCTACCGGATCCTGGCGGTGACCTTTACCAACAAGGCCGCCCGGGAGATGATCTCGCGCCTCGGAGACCTCATCGGCTCGGACGTCGGCGAGTTGATGATCGGGACGTTCCATTCCATCTGCGCTCGCATCCTCCGTCGCGAGGGGACCTACGTCGGGCTGCAGCCCAATTTCGTCATTTATGACGCGGATGACCAGCGCCGCCTGATGACCCGAGTGCTCAAAGAGGTGGACCTGGACCCCAAGCAATACGCCCCCTCGGGGGTGCACGCCGTCATCTCGCGGGCCAAGAACGACCTGCAGACGCCGGACACCTACCGGCCGCCCACCTACTGGCACGAGGGCGTCGTGCGGGCCTTTGCCCGCTACGAGGAGGCCCTCGGCGAGGCGAACGCCGTCGATTTCGACGACCTCCTCGTCAAGGCGGAGGAGCTGTTCCGCCTCCACGACGACGTGCGCGAGCGCTATCAGCGGCGCTTTTCCCACATCCTGGTGGACGAGTTCCAGGACACCAACACGGCGCAGTACGAACTGGTGCGCCACCTGGCCTCGGCGCAGCGCAACGTGTTCGTGGTGGGCGACGAGGACCAGTCCATTTACTCCTGGCGGGGGGCCGACTTTCGCAACGTCGAGCGCTTTCGGGAGGCCTATCCCGACGCCCGGGTCTTTCTCCTGGAGCAGAACTATCGCTCCACGGGCAAGATCCTGGATGCCGCCCATGCCGTCATCTCTCGCAACCGGCAGCGCACCGAGAAGGAGCTGTGGACGGAGAACGTCGCCGGAACGCCGATCCACGTCTACGAGGCCTACGACGAGCGGCAGGAGGCCGAGTACGTGGCGGCCAGCATCGACCGCCTCGTCTCCCGGGGGGAGGGCGCCTATGGCGACTGCGCGGTGATGTTCCGCACGAACGCCCAGTCGCGCGCGGTGGAAGACGCGTTTCTGCGCTTCCGCATCCCCTACCGGCTGGTGGGCGCGGTGCGGTTCTACCAGCGCCGCGAGGTCAAGGACGTTCTCGCCTACCTGCGGGTGGTCTACAACCCCTCCGACGACGAGAGCCTGCGGCGCATCATCAACGTGCCCACCCGTGGCATCGGCGACAAGACCGTCGAGGCGCTGGAGCGCTGGGCTGGGCGCGAGGGCCTGTCCCTCGGCCGGGCGCTCCTGAGCCTCTATGAGCTGGCCAAAGAGCCGGATGTCGACGAGCGCCGGCTGCCCTTTACCGGGCGCGCGCGCAACCTGCTGTTCGGTGTCGCGGA
>JAAZBQ010000568.1 GCA_012513725.1 Chloroflexota bacterium | reverse complement strand
TCTGGCGGTTGGAGCGGCGGGACTCACCGTGGATTGCCGAGTGCCGGCACTGTGGTTTTTCGCTGGTGCGCGGGGAGGAGGCGGCACTGCCCTGGTGGCTGCGGCTGGTGCTGCGGCTGCGAAAGGAGCCGGCCCTATGACGTCCCCCGAGGAACGCGAGCGCCTCCAGACGCTGCGGGACTGCGGCTGGGCGATCTTGGGCATCGTCTCCTCCCTGGAGGCCGGGGAGACGCCGGCGCACACGGTAGGCGAGATGGTCGCGAGGCTGGAGAGGGTGCAAAAGGAGGAGACCCATGATGACCGTCCCTGACCTGTTGGTGCGAGGGCTCGATCTACCCCCGGTGGATACGACGGAGCCCGTAGCGGTGCCCGCGGGGCCGACCTGTGCGATCACTGGGCAGTCCATCGTCGAGGGCTACCCGATCCAGACGCTGTGCTCCGACGCCACGGCGGAGTATCTCGACACGTTCCGGGGCCAGCCCTGCGGCTACCTCGGCGAGGCCGCCTCCCGAGCGTTTCGGTGGCAGCGGCAAACGAGCCTCGCCGCGATGATCTTTGCCGACGGGACCTGCTACCGCCCGCTCATCTCGCGGACCAGCGCAGCCCAGGACCCCGCGCGCCCCTGCTGGAGCGACCTCGTGCGCGCCGTATGGCCCGAGCGGCGCGGTGAGGAGTGCCTGATCCTCCTCACCACGGAGATGAAAAAGCGCCTGTGGCCGCGGGCGCGGGCGGGGGTGCTAGGCTCGGCGACGGCCCTCTATCTCTACGACGCAAGCTACAGCGTCGCCGAGTCGCGGGTGGTGGATTGGCCGGCGCTCCTGGAGTGCCTGGACCTGGTAGAGGAGGTGTACACCGCGGGGTTCGTGAAGGATCGGATTCGCCATGGCCTGTGGTCGTATCATCGGATGGTGGAGGTGGTGGGAATCGCCCAGTCCGCCTGTTGGGAGCGCGCCCTCGCCGGCTGGCGTGCCCGCCCGGAGTTCCTGTCGGCACTACTGATCGCCCAGAAACAGGAGGAATCGTGATCGAGGTGTATCCGAACCGAGTGGATTATGCGTTGCTATTGACAGCGTTGACGCCGATCTCGCACCACGACCCAGCAGTGCAGGGCGAGTCCAACGCTCTATTGTTCAACCGTCAAAAACAACTGCTCTCCGCCGGCGGGGGCTGCCCGGCGCCGGAACCCGACGTGCTGGCGCAGTTCGCCGCAGCTCATCCGGTGCCCGTCGATATCGGTGAGATGTTCGCCGATCTGATCTACCCAGAGTTCGTCGGGGTCGTACTAGTTCGCCTCTTTCTGGACAGCTACAACCACGGCGACGGGACGGGGATATTCGAGGGCATGACGCGCTACAACCGCCTGGAGGAGCGCTTGCGCCACGCGGCGATCTCCTCCCACACCCTGCGGCGGCTGTGGGATCGGCTCTGTGACAGCCTGCGGGTGCCGATCCACCGGGGGGACGATGATTTTGCCCTCCTCTCGGCCCTCACGTTGCCGGCGGGCGTGCAGCAGGCGGTGCTGCGGGCTATCCAGCAGGACTATCGCAGTATTGTCGCCATCGCCCGGCTGTGGCACTCGGTGGCGAAACTGGAGAACCCTGCCTACGCAGAGGCGGCCGGCCAGGAGGCAACCATCTACCCCAAGCAGGTCATTCAGCCCGAGTGGTCGGAGGATCACGCCGGCGCCCAGATCGTCGAGGTGCCAGCCATCTCAGCTAACTCGCTCCGGCACCAACTGGTTCGCGAACCGGGGTGGCTGGGGCTGTTCGGCGCCCTCGGTCTCCGGGAGGCGCGGCCGGGGCTGGGGCCGGTGCCCGCCGGCGTCGAGGCGCTGTTCTACAACGGCGGTAACATCGCCGCTGGGGCCAAACAGCCGGCGAACACTTTTACGCTCGCCAGCCAGATTCGGGAGGCGTTCCCGCTCCTGGACCTCGTCGGTGGGGTGACAGACTCCTTCGACGTCGGTGAGTCGCGCCTCCAGGTGGGCGCCTGGTTGGTCTGCCGAGAGAACGCCCCGGCACTTGCGGGCACGCCGGCCGCGGACCTGCCGGCGGTGAACGTCTCGGTGTTCGACCTCCTCGACGAGGTGACGATCACCCGCCAGGCCGGCCAGGTGGGCTCGGGCCAGATGATCGTCAACGCCGAGGCTCTTGCTGCGGGGACGCAGGTGTACGTGCGGCTGTCCCTCGCCCCGTTCACGCGGGCGCTTACCCACGGCGCCCTCGTGGACGCCATCGACCGCTGGCGGGAGCTGGACGGCACGGTGGGCGGCGCCGCGGCGCGGGGGATGGGGCACTGCCAAAGCGAATGGCTCTCGCGCCACTCCGAGGCGGATGCCTACGCCGAGGCATATCGGGATGATATCGAGATGCGCCGCGATGCTCTCGTTGAGGCGCTCGTCTCCGGGCGGATGGGCACCGGCAAGGTGGTGCTTACCTAGTAGCGAAGAGAGGAGGTGATGACGATGGCTACGCAAAAGCCCAGTGGCCCCACCGGTCCGGCCGGTGGGAGTGGCGGTGGGAGCTCCGGTTCCCGCAAACAGGGCAAGTGAGCCCGCGGCGGGCCGTTACCGCGGGCGACCTAGCTCATGCGCGGACAGGCGGGTATCGCACCCGCCTGTCCCGCGCCCGAGAGGCCGTTCAGGAGGCGCTAGCGCACGGGCGGATCGGCGTCTCCTACTCCGGCGGCAAGGACTCGACGGCGACGCTGGCTCTGGTGCGCGAGGCGGCGCCCGACGCCCCAGCTGCGTTCTACGACTCGGGGTGCGAGTATCCGGGCACCTACGAGATGATCGCCCACTATGGGGCGCGGACCATCATCCCAGAGATGAGCCTCGTCGAGATGTGCAAGCACGGCGGTTACTGGGGGCACTCGACCCCGGTGGACCCCAACGCGGAGTTTGATTTCTTTGCCTTCCTCGTGGCGGAACCCTCCTGGCGGTTCATCTGCGAGGATCAGCTCCAAGTGGTGGCGATGGGCTTGCGGGGCCAGGAGTCGGCGGGCCGGCGGATGAACGCCCGGCGGCGGGGGGAGCTCTACCACATCCGCTGGCGGGACGTGTGGCACTTGTGTCCCCTGGCCCGCTGGCGGGACGCTGACGTGTGGGCCTATATCGCCAGCGAGGGACTGGCCTACAACTCCGCCTACGACAAGATGGCCGCGCTGGGTATCCTGCGGCCATACTGGCGGGTCGGGATGCTCCTGGGCATGGCCAAGCCGGGACTCCAGGAGCGTTACGACTGGTTGCGGCAGATGGAACCCGCCATCTGGAATCGGTTGGTGGCAGACTTTCCGCGAATAGAGGAGTTCACATGATCGAACATCCGGCCCTCATGCCCTACGTTGAACGCTACGCCGGACTCCGCTGCGAGCCCCTGGTAATCCAGCTGTATCTGGAGACGGGCTCGCAGCTGGCGGGGTACGATCCGCTGTACCTGGACAATCTCCTGGCCCGCTGTGTCGTCAACGAGGCGACAGGCTGGGAGGGGCTGCCGCCGGAGAACGGCCAGGAGGGGTACCTGTTGCCGGTGCCCCTGACCAGGCTGTGGGTTGATCCCCGGGGCTATCCCCTCTGGGCAGCGACGCCGTTCCAGCCCGCCGAGGGTGCCGAGGGGGACGTCCAGTACTGGCACAAGCGCCGGCAATCGGGCCGCTGGACGGGGACCAAGAAGGGGACGTTCACCATCGCGCCGACAAAAGGCCGCTGGATGGAGCGGCGGGTGCCGGTGCCAACCGTGGTGGCGCCCTATTGGGAGGCGACCTGCGCAGGCAATCCTCGGGAGATCGCCCGTCTGCTAGAGCCGTTGCGCTACGTGGGGAAGCGGCGGGCGGTGGGGCTCGGCGCGGTCCATCACTGGGAGATCGACGCGGCTCCGGAGGGTTTTGCGCTGGTGCATGAGGGGCGGTTGACGCGCCCCCTCCCGGCCCTGGCCGTGGAGCTCCTCGACGGCCTGCAGCCGGAGGAAGCGCCGGCGCCGGTGGGGTGGACGCCGCCACAGTGGAAGGCATCGCTCTGGGCGCCGGGCTGGTGGCCGGGGACGGCGGTCACCCACGACTGGTTCGCCGACCTCGCGGGCGTCGATGGGCGCAACCTGTAGGGCGGTGCGCCTCGTGGCAATCCTGCGCTTACTCTGCGCCCATCCCCAGGGGTTCACGGCGCGGGAGCTCGCCGCGCGCCTGGGGGTCTCGCCGCGCACCGTGCAGCGGGATCTCGCCGATATTCAGGCGGAGCCGCTCCGCGCCCCG
>JAAZBQ010000567.1 GCA_012513725.1 Chloroflexota bacterium | reverse complement strand
CTACGCCAACGGCCAGCGCAACCCAACACCCACGCGATCGGCGCGCTTCCGGGGTCGGGCGATCAGGGGTTGCCGAGTCATCCACTTGGGCACTCCTCATGGTTGCCGAGCGCGCGCTGCCGGAAGGCATGAGCTCCAGGCGCTTTGGCGGGCAAGCTGCAGTGGACAGTCGTGACGCCCCGTCCGTCGCAGTGCGGGGGATCACGGGTTCTACCCAGGGCCCAGACGCCCAGGCAGGCAGGGACCCGTTGCCTCGGATCGGTCATGTTGTCGTACACTCGCCAGTATTTGATCACCGCGCGAGGCTCGTAGAATAGTCTAGGACAGGTACCAACACGCAGGAGGAGCCCATGCAGACCGTTGTCGAGGCCGAAGGCCTGACCAAAGTGTACGCCCCACGCCATCGGGGTGCCAAGCCGGTGGTGGCCGTTGACGGCATCCGCTTTGCGGTCCGGGCAGGTCAGGTCTTTGGCTTCTTGGGGCCTAATGGCGCGGGCAAGACGACGACCATCCGCATGTGCACGGGCATCACGCGGCCTACCGCCGGTCGCATAGCGGTATCGGGTTTCGACATCGTTGCCGACCCTATCCGGGCCAAGGAGCGAATCGGCGTCGTCTCCGACGCGGCGGGCCTCTACACCGAGATGGACGCCTGGGGAAACCTACTCTTCTTTGCAAGCCTTCACAACATCCCCTCCGGCAAAGCCGCCGCTCGCGCCGAACACCTGCTGCGCCTCTTTGGCCTCAACGATTGGCGGCACAGCCCGGTAGGCACCTTTTCCACCGGCATGAAGAAGCACCTGGCCATCGCCGTGGCCCTGATGCACGAGCCCGCCATCCTCTTTCTGGACGAGCCAACGACCGGCCTGGATGTCCAGAGCGCCAGACAGCTCCGCACGATCGTGCACGACCTGCCCGATCACGGGACGACGGTCTTTCTGACGACGCACTACATCGAGGAGGCCGATCGGCTCTGCCACCGCATCGCCATCATCAGTGGGGGCAGGGTCGTGGCGGAGGGCACTCCGGCGGAACTGAAGGACGGCGCCCAAGGAGAGCATGCCATCGACCTATGCCTGGACCGTGACGCAAACGGCGTGGCTGGCGCGCTGGCTCAGGAGCCATGCATTCGGGAGGTGCTGGTCACCGGGGAGAGGCTGAGGCTGCGCGTTGAGGACCCCGCTGTGGTCTTTCCGCTGCTCTTGGACACGTTGGGGAGTCACGGCCTCAAGGTGCTGTCCATCAATACGGCCAGACCGTCTCTGGAAGATGCGTTTGTTCGCCTGACGGGCCTACGGTCGGAGGTCCTGCAGAACGAAAAGGAGCACCGGTAGCGCCGTGGCCAGGCGCCTTATGGAGGTTGACGAGATGCCCTATGCTTGGTCCAGAGCGCTCCGCGTTGCGTGCTGCATCGCCAGCAAGGACGCCCGTATCTACTTTCTGAAAGGACCCAACCTCACGTTTGGGATCCTGTTGCCGCTCGTCCTCTACTGGGCCTTTGCGATGGATAGGAGCCTGGATCTGCCCGTGGTAATGCCCGGCTTGATCGCCATGGCGATCCTCTTTGGCGCCGGAGCGATCCAGGGGGTGTCGCTCCCTCTGGAGCGTAGGACGGGGACGCTGAACGCCCTCCTCGCGGCGCCGAGCACCCTGGCCGCGATCATGCTGGGCAAGGCCCTGGCGGGCATGTTCTTTGGCATGCTGCTATCCCTCGTCTATATCGCTCCCATCCTGCTCCTCACATCGGTGTCGATGAACATCCCGATGTTCTTGGTTTCCTCTCTGTTTGCCTCATTCTGCTTTTCGTGCTTTGGCCTGTTCCTGGCCGCCCCGTTTCAGGACGTTCCACAGGCGATGCCCCCGGCAACCGTCGTCCGTATCGCGATGGTCTTCCTGTCGGGCACGTTTGTGTCGGTGGAGACCATGTCTGGAATGGGACGCGTCGTCGCCCGGATGATGCCGCTGACCTACGCGGTGGACGCGCTGCGCCAGGCGGGAAGCAACGCGCCAAGTGCTTGGCCATACCTGATGGACCTGGCCATCCTGGCGCTCTTGGGGGCTGCGCTACTGGCTATCGCCACCACACTCCTCAACAGGGCCTGCGATTGAGCGAGAGCATCGGCATCCCGGCCACCCCGACCCGCGGCGGCGCGGGTCGGGCCTCGGACAGTGGCACCCACCGCACTCAATGCGCGTACCCCGGGGTCGGCGCACGCCAGCGTCTCTCGCTACGCTACAAGCGCGTCTCCTCTTCCGACTGGCGCCGGTCGGTCTCGCTCTCCTGGCTCCAGTCGATCCCCTCGAGCTCCTCGAGCGTGTGGGTCTGGCGCCACGCGTCGAAATCCGCGGTGATGGCCTCCGTCCACTGGGTGTCCATCTCGCTGGAGGTATAGATCCCCTCGCGCAGCCGCTGGTGGGAGAACATCTCCCGCAACCTCGTGCGCTCCGAGTGTTCGACGACCTCCTCGGCCAGGTGCGGGGGGATGAACAGGATCCCGCTATAGGTGCCCAACACCACGTCCCCGGGCATGCAGGTGGCCCCGCCGATGCGGCAGGGCACGTTCATGCCCACCATCGTCACGTCGCGGATGGGCGTAGGGTCCACGCCCCGACAAAAGGTGTTAAAGTTCGGGATGCGCAGGATCTGCTCGGCGTCGCGGATGCCGCCGTGGATCACCTGCCCCGTGCCGGTGCGCGTGGCGATGGCGGTGGAGAGGTTGGCGCCGGAAAAGGTGCCATCGTACACCTTGCCAAACAGGTCCACGACGATGCAGTCGTCTTGCACCAGGGTCTCGATCACCCAGGAGTTCATCGCGCCGATGCGCCCCTCCTCGTTGTGACCGTACTCCATGAGGTAGTCGTGGAGATCCGGCCGGTGAGGGACGAACACGGCAGTGACGGCGCGGCCCGCCACGACCCGGTCGGGGTGCATGTTCATCCACCCCCCCTCGAACTGCCGGTCGTAGCCGTGGGTGCGCAGGACCGACCAGGCCTCCTCGGTCT
>JAAZBQ010000566.1 GCA_012513725.1 Chloroflexota bacterium | reverse complement strand
GCGATCGTGGGGCTGGATCCGTGCACGCCGGAATCCGTTGACGTCCTTCCCGAACCCAACAAGACGCAGCTGTACGCGATGTACGCCGTATCGCGAACCGGACTATCCAGGTACATGCCGGATGCGGAAGTGGAGAACTATTTTCCTGTGCTCCAATCGGAGGACCTGACGGGAGAGGACAGGCAAGCGTATCTGGCGGCGTTTTACAGGAGCGCCTACTCGAGCGATATGCTCAGGGAAGTGGACTATCTAGAGGACAATGCCCAAGCAGTAGCGGAGAGTGGGGTGCCGGTAGACACTCCCATGTACTTTTTCATCTCCGATGGCCAAGAGGCCACTGCTCCGGGCTGGCGCGAGGCATTGTCCGGGTATCTTTCGCGGGTTACCATGGGCAAGTCCATGCGGCTCGATACCGGTCACTATGTCCACTATGACATGGCAGACATCATTGCTGATGAGGCGAGAACCTTTCTCCAGGATATCAGGTAGAATGGGTATGGGGCTGCAGAATGTCGCATCCCTGTGTCGCTCTAGCAGTCAAGTATGTTCTATATGCCCGAGACAGGGGTTGACCAGGATACAGCATCTGAGGCTGTTGATATACTAGTAGGCTGCGTATCCACACATTAGAAGTCACTCGTCGCGCTTTTCATCATACTTGCTGAGGAGGTCTTTCCTTGAGATTCGGCCATAGGTTCTTTCTGGGCAGTATGCTCATCACACTGGTGGTGATTGGCATACTACAATTCTTCGATCTGCCCACTTATATCGACTACGTCCTGCTAGTGGTGGCGGTGGTTCTGGGCATCCTTGCCATCATCACAAGGCGGAGATGAACTGAACTCCTTGTGGCGCTGAGCCTCTGCCGGCGGGCGGCGCGGGTCATCGGCATCGAGTCCTCCCCTTCGGCGGTGGCCAATCGGCTGGTGGGAGGAGCCGTTGGGGATGCCCTGCCAGAACAGGCTGGACGGCTCTGCGCTCGTCTGGGGGCGGTGCTGCAAGGGCCCATGTAGCGATCGTGTTGCCTTTCGGATCGCGGCGCGATGGTTGACAAACTTGACACATTTGATAGACTTCTGCAGTTCGTACTGTCGAGGCGTCAAGGACGATAGCAGGAGGTCTCCCGTATGTTTGATCTACATGGTCGCGTTGTAGTGGTCACAGGAGCGTCATCAGGATTAGGACTCCAGATGGCAACCGGCTTTGCCAAACAGGGGGCAGACCTGGTCATCATGGCCAGAAGACTGGAAAGGCTGGAGGCAGTAGCTGAGACCATCAGAACTCTCGGTGTCAGGTGCTTGCCCATTCGGTGTGATGTCACCGATACGGAAGCAGTGAACAAGGCGGCCGAAGAAGCGATCGCGTTCTTTGGCAAGGTCGACGTTCTGGTCAACAACGCGGGGGCGTCCAGGAACGCCGGCGTACTTGAAATGACCGATGAAGACTGGGATTTCACAATGCAGGCAGACCTGACCAGCGTCTTCAAGGTCACCAGAGCATTCGCGAAATACATGGCTCAGGAGAAATACGGGAGAATCATCAACATCGCTTCTATCTACGGTCAGGTCGGCAATACGGCTATGGATACTGTTGCATACCACTCATCAAAGGGTGGAGTCATCAACTTTACCAGAGCCGTTGCCGCAGAGCTCGCCAAGTACAACATCACCTGTAACGCCATCAGCCCCGGGTATTTCGAGACAGAGCTGACTGCCGATACACTAAAGACCGAAGCCTTTACCCAGTTCATGCAAACCTCGGTTCCCCTCGGCCGCTATGGTCGAGAAGGTGAGCTAAACGCCGCCGCCGTGTTCCTGGCAAGTGATGAGGCTTCCTACATCACCGGACAGAACATCAAGGTGGACGGGGGCTATACATCGGTATAGCCCCCGTCGTCAGGCGCCGCTCTGGCTGCCTCGATGGCTCGTGCGATCGGCGTGCGGCTGTGGAAAGGGCTCTGGAACGCGGGCTTTGAGCCATTTCTATCCTCTCGAGGCATTTGGGGGCTTGTGTGCGCCTGGCGGATATGTCCCCCAAACTCTGCGCCCGCCTGAACACCCGACAGCGGCACCACACGTGTGATTCGTGGCGACGCGACGGACGGCCTTCGTTGCCACGCATCCACCAGCAGGGCTGGAGGTGCTCGTGCGTGCAGGGCTCTCAGCCCTGTGCGCCGACTCGCCCGCGCCCAGGAGAGTTCCCAGTGGCTGGTCTGTATCTGGTAGAACCATCCAGCGAGATAAAGGCCGCCGCGATGGAGTACCGCCAAGAGTACTTGGCGCACGGCGAGACGCACATCAACGGCAGCCTGGGGTTCGCGCGGTATGATGTCTACGAGGAGTGGCTCGAGCAGGTTCGCTTGGCGCGGCACAAAGAGACGTCTCCCACCGGCGTGCCTGCTACGACGTACTTTTCTGTCAGGGAAGGCGATCACAAGATCATCGGCACGATCCAGCTGCGCCACGAGCTGGATGACGATTTGCGCCAGCGGGGCGGGCACATCGGCTATGGCATTCGTCCCTCCGAACGGGGCAAGGGCTATGGCACCGAGCAACTCGCCCTGGTGCTGGAAAAGGCCAGGGCCCTCAACCTCCCGCGGGTGATGATCTCGTGCGACCAGACCAACGCCGCCTCGGCGCGGGTTGCCGTCAAGAACGGCGCACGACTAGAGTGGCAGGGGTACGACGAGGAAGATGGCTACATCCGGATCTACTGGATTGATCTCCCGTAGAGCCGGCAGGATGGCTCCTGATACTGGGCCAGCTGCGCTGGCCGGGCCAGCGGGCGCAGGCCGAACCTGCGGTGCTGGCAGCAGACGAAAGGATCTGTGTGAACGTTACCAGGATGTGCGTCGAGTGTTAGGCGATCTGGCCGCTGGATTCGGGTTGTTCGCGGGCTATTTCGTGGTGGCGGCCTCGCTGTTGCTGGCGCTTCGGGCGGTGCTGGCGCCTCCCCGAGAGGTCTTTCGCAAGATGCTGCACCTGATCTGCGTCATGTCGGTGCTGGTGCTGGTGAACCTGATCGACACCTGGTACATCGCAGCGGCCGTGGCGTTGTTGTTCGGCCTCACCGCGTACGTCGCCATCTGGTATGTGGAGCGGCATACGGACCATATCCACGTCCTGATGCCGCGCCGGCGCGGCGAGATCCGCTCGAGCCTGGTGATCGTCTTCTTGATGATGGCCGTGCTGATCGCCATATTCTGGGGCTGGATGGGCGAAGAGTGGAAGTACATCGTGGTCGTCGCCGTGATGACCTGGGGGTATGGCGATGCGGCCGCGGCGCTGGTGGGCAAGGCCGTGGGGCGCCATCCCATCCGGCACCCCTGGGTGGAGGGCGCCAAGACCCGGGAGGGCTCTATCGCGATGTGGGCCCTCTCCGCGGGGGTGCTGCTGGTCAGCCTGATGCGCTACACGGCCTGGCCGTGGTACCTGTGCCTGGTTTGCGCGCTGCTCGTCGCGCCGATCTGCGCCCTGGTGGAGTTGGTCTCCCACGACGGGCTGGACACCATCACGGTTCCCTTTGCCGCGGCCATCCCGACGGTGGCCCTGCTGGCCCTCTACTCCCTGGTGGGCGGTTAGCATGGCCGAGGTTTCCCAGGAGCAATCCGCCAGCCGCGAGCGGACCATGCTGGTGGCGATGCTGCTCAGTGCCCCGGGGCCGATCGCCACGGGGATTCCCGCCTTTGTCAGCCTCTCGGCGACTCAGATCGCCGACTTTTTGCGGCGCACTGCCGAACTGGTGGCGTTGGTGGTCGCCTGGTGGGTCTACCGCCGGCTGCGGCGGGACGACGGCGGCCGCGCCCGCATCGAGTCGGCGGCGAACACCACCGTGGCCGGGGCCATGCTCTGTTCCGGCGTCGCCATGCTCGCAGTCGGCGTCGCGCGCCTGTTCGCCTACGAGGCGAGCGGGAGCGTGCTGATCGGCCTCATCATCGCCGCGCTGGGCCTGCTGACCAACTCGTGGTTCTGGCTGCGCTATCGGCGCATGAACCGGGAGCAGTACGAGTCCGTCGTCGCGGGCCAGCAGACCCTGTACCGGGCCAAGGCATCGGTGGACCTGTGCGTGGTGATCGCCCTCACCGCTGTGACCGTTGCGCCGACGCATCCCGCCACCCGCTACATCGATGCTGGGGGCGCGGTGATCGTGGCATGCTACCTGTTCTTCAGCGGCTGGAGGATGCTCCGCAAGAGCCGGGCGCCCCAGGCGCCGGTCGGCGAGGACGTGCCGGCGCCCCGGACCCCCATCCTGTGACGCGGGCACATGGGAGCGGCACCGTCCCTAGCGCCGGGCCCCGGCCGACGGCCGGGAACGAGATCTCTTAGCGCGCGTTCCGTTCACGGCAACATC
>JAAZBQ010000066.1 GCA_012513725.1 Chloroflexota bacterium | reverse complement strand
GTTGCGCCTCGCCCAACTGGCCGAGGAAAGCGGCCATCAGGTCTACATCCTGGAGCAGTCGGCGTACCGGGCGGTCTATGACGCCGCTCGCGAGCGCATCCAGGCCGGCGCTATCGGCGAGCCGGTGGCCTATGAGCGGGCCTCCCACGGCCTGTTCGACGCCGGCGAGCACAGCGTGCGGGGGTACGGCCAGACGGCGTGGCGCCGGCAGCCCGATTTCCCCCTGGGCACCCTGTTTGACGGGGGCCATCACCAGATCGCCGCGCTGGCCGAGATCCTTGGCGCGCCGACGGCCGTGGTGGCCCACGGCCGCGGGCTGCGCCCCGAGTATGGCGAGTACGACGTGGTCCTGATGCTGTTCGAGCACCCCGGCGACTTACGGGGCGTCTTTTCCTACTCGGACTATCTCGGCGGCGGGCGGAACTATATGCTCGTGCGCGGCACTGAGGGTCTGTTGAGCATCGAGGGGCGCCGGATGACCCTCTCCGATCGGGAAGGGAACGCCTCCCCCGTCGAGGTGCCCGAGGATCACGCCCACCGGCGGATGTGGCGCGCGATCGCCGACTGCACCCGTGCCCGGCGGGAGGGGGCCGGGCGCGACGTGCGCTGCTATGGCCTCCAGGAGGGCCTCCGCGAGCTGCGCACCCTGGACGCCATCGCTCGCTCCGCCCAGGCAGGCGGGATCCGCGTGCCGATCGTGGACATCTACCACGGATGACACGGATGAACGGATTGAACGGATAGAGAACCTGTAGCAGCGGTCAACGGCGCGCATGCTGGGTGCTGGTCCGAGCCGGTATGCGCCTGCGCATCCGGCTCTTCCGTCGGTTCGATCCGCGAATCGGTGACATCTGTGGTCGACATCCGCGGTGCAGAGATCGACAACCCCACCCGAGTGTGGTATCCTCTGCAGGAGGCACAGTCCAAGCCGGCCCCCGACGCCAGCGGGCGCGAGGTGTTCCATGATCGAGGAGATGGCCGCCGCCCTCTGCGCGTACATCACCGCACACGGGCCCAATCGCACCAACCCACAGGTCCTGGACCTGGTAAGCATCAACGCCGGGTGGGAGTCAGACGTCTATGCGTTCGACCTGGAGAGCGGCCCGTCGACGGACCGCGTCTGCCTGCCCCTGATCCTGCGGATCTACCCCGGCGACGGGGCCGCCGACAAGGCCGCCTACGAGCACCGGGCGCTGACCCTTCTGGCCGCCCAAGGGTACCCCGTGCCCCGGGTCGATGCGCTGGAGATCGCCGATTCGCCGTTTGGCAAGCCGTTCGTCCTGATGGAGCGGGTGCCAGGCGTGCTGATGGCCCACCTGGCCCGCGACGCCTCGCGCGAGGCCCAGTCCGGCTACCTGCGGCAGGCGATCGACCTCCTGGTGCGCCTGCACCGGCTGGACTGGCGCCCGTTCGTCGCCGACCCGGCGGCGTTCGAGTCGGCCGACGGCCTCGGGCAGGTGCGCCAGACCCTGTCGCGCTGGGAGCGGCTGGCCGAGCCGTTCGGCATTTCGAGCGCTTTGGCGCAGTTGGCGTGGTTCTCCGAGCGGCTGGCCGACGTGCCGCCTGGCCGCCCGGCGGTTATCCACCTGGACTATCACGGGTACAACATCCTCGTCGATGCGGACGGCTCGGCCACGGTCATCGACTGGACCTGCACGGAGGTGTCGGACCCCCGGGTGGACCTGGCCTGGACCCTGCTGCTCTACCATGGCGATGGGCCGGCGTTTCACGACGCCGTCGTCCGCGAGTACGAGCGGGCCGCGGGCGCCACGGTGGAGGGGCTGGACTATTTCTACGCCCTGGCCTGCTGGCGGCGGGTGTGGTCGGTGGCCATCGCCCTCTTGCAGGGGGCCGGCGCCGTGGGGATGCGCCCCGGCGCCGAGGAGACCATCCGGCGGAGCCTGCCGGCGGTGGGGGCGTTCTACCGGACCCTGGCCCAAGCCACCGGGGTCTCCTCGCCGGAGGTGGCAGCGCTGCTCGGAGCCTAGCCCGGCGCAGGCATCATCCTTGGCCATCCCCTCCGATTTGCCACCCTTCGTTCTACTTGGCATAATGAAGGCGTTTCGGGTCGCGACACACATTCCGACCAGCTACGATGGAGTCGTACATCGATGGAGTTCACCCAATCGGCCCAGGAGCGCCCTCCGGAGCAGGGCCGCACCGGCACGTGGCGGATGGCGCTGCTCCTGACGGCGCTCGGCATCGTGCTCTTGGTGCTGAGCCGCTACTCGTTCCTGGCGTTCCACGTCATCGCCGAGCTGGCCAGCGTTACGGTGGCCGCGGCACTGTTCATGGTCGCCTGGCACGCCCGGCGCTTCCAGTCCGAGTCGCATCTCCTCTTCCTGGCCACTGCCTACCTGGCGGCGGCCTGCATCGACCTGGTTCACACCCTCACGTACAGCGGGATGAACATCATCCCCGGCTATGACTCGAACCTGCCCACCCAACTGTGGTTGGCGGCGCGATACCTCCAGGCGCTGTCGCTGGTGGCGTTCCCCTTGGTGATCAACAGGCCCCTGCGGGTGGATCGGATCGTGGTGGCCTACGCGGCCATCACCGTGGTCCTCGTGGGGCTGCCGATGGCCGGCGTCTTTCCTACGGCCTTTGTCGAGGGCCAGGGCCTCACGCCGTTCAAGATCGTCAGCGAATACGTGATCTCCGGCCTGCTGGTGGTGGCAGGGGTGCTGCTCTACCAGCGCCGCGACCGCCTCGACGAGACGATGTTCCGCTACCTGATGGCCGCCCTGGTAGCGGCCGTGGGCTCCGAACTCTCGTTCGCCCTGTATGTCAGCGTCTATGACACGGTCAACCTCGTCGGGCACCTGCTCAAGATTGCCTCGTTCGTCTTGGTGTACCGGGCCATCGTGGTATCGGGGTTGGAGCGCCCCTTTGAGGTGTTGTTCAGCGGATTGCATCGCTCGCAGGAGGACCTCGCTCGCGAGCGCGACAATCTGACCAGCATCCTGGACGCCATGCAGGATAGCGTCTACATCGTCAGCCGCGATCACTGGATCCTCTACACCAACCCCGCCATGCGCCGGCAGTTTGGTGCGCCGGACGGGCGCGTCTGCTTTCAGTACATGCACGACGCCGACGTGCCGTGCGCCGACTGCCACTTTGACAGGATCCTCGCCGGCGAGACGCAGCAACGGCTGTGGACCTCGCCGCAGACGGGGCGCACCTACGATGTGCTGGATACCCCCATCCGCTACGGCGACGGTGAGATCGCCAAGCTCAAGATCATGCGCGACGTCACCGAGCTCAAGAGCGTGTCCGATCGCCTCCGCGACGCGAACGAGCAGCTCGAAGAGAGGGTGCAGGCGCGCACCGTGGAGCTGATGGCGGCCAACCGGGCGCTCCGCGACGAGGTGGAGGAGCGAGTGCGCGCCGAGCGGGCGTTGCGCATCAGCGAGGAGCGGTTCCGGGTGGCCCTCAAGAGCGGGGCCATCATCGTCGCCCACGTGGACCGCGACCTGCGGTACACCTGGATGTACAACCCGCACCCGGGCTTTGTCTCCGAGGAGTGGATCGGCAAGCGCGACGACGAGATCCTGCCGCCGGCCGAGGCGCGGGCGCTCATGGATCTCAAGCGGGAGGTCCTGGAGAGCGGGGTGGGCGCCCGCCGCGAGGTGAACCTGCGCCTCGCCGACGGCCCGCGGATCTATGACATCGTCGCCGAGCCCCTGATCGATGGCGAGGGCCAGGGGGCTGGTGTGACGACGGCGGCGCTGGACATCACCGAGCAGCGCAATGCCCAAGACGCGCTGGTGCAGGCAGAAAAGCTAACGCTGGCGGGCAAGCTGGCGGCGTCGTTCGCCCACGAGATCAAGAACCCGCTCCAGGCCGTGATCGGCTGCCTGGGGCTGGCCCGGGAGTTGACGGCCAACGGCGAAGACGCCACGCGTTACTTTGACGTTGCCGCCGACGAGCTGCAGCGGGCCAACCGCCTCGTGTCGCAGATGCGCGACATGCACCAGGCCCCCACCAGTGTGTCGGCCGACGACGCCGAGATGGTCCCGGCCGACGTGAATGCCTTGGTGGATCGGGTGCTCACCCTCAGCGACAAGGAAGCCCGCAACCGCGGCGTCGTCGTGGAGCGCGCCCTGGCGGAGGACCTGCCGGTCGTCTCGCTGATACCCGGGCACCTGGAACAGGTGACCCTGAACCTCGTCCTGAACGCGCTGGACGCCATGCCCGACGGCGGCACACTGACCGTGCGCACGGGGTGGGAGCACGCGAACGGCGACGGGGCGGAGGGCGCCGTGGTGATCGAGGTGCGCGATACGGGGGTGGGTATGTCGCCCGAGGTCGCCGCGCACGTGTTCGAGGACTTTTACTCCACCAAGCCGACGGGCCTGGGCCTGGGCCTGTTCATCTGCCGGCGGATCGTCGAGGGGTACGGCGGCCGCATCGAGCTAGAGAGCGCCGAGGGGCAGGGCGCCTGCTTTACCGTGCACCTTCCCGCCGAGCGCGCTGCCGAGGGCAAGACGGCGGCGTGAGCGGTGGCGCCATCCCTCTCCCGGTCCGTGGCATCCGCTCCATCCGTCCCAATCCGTGGTAGGCCTGTCTCCCGCGCGCCAGACTGGTGAGGCGGGTGGGGACCCGCGGGGCCACACCCTACCTAGTACGCCCCGTACAGCGGGCGGCGGCCGTCCTGCCCGAGGAGGGCGTAGACGCGCTCGAGGAGGGCGTCGGAGTCGAACGGCTTGGCCATAAAGGGCAGGCGCTCGCCCTCCACCAGGCGCCTCTCGATCTCCTCCTCGGCATAGCCGCTGACGAACAAGAAGCGGGCCGCCGGCGAGATCCTGCGCATGGACAGGTAGGCGTCGTAGCCGTTCATCCGGGGCATGCGCACGTCGAGGATGCCCAGGTCAAAGCCGCCGGCCGCCTCCCAGGCCGCCACCGCCTCCACCCCGTTCTCCACGGCCACCACCTGCCAGCCCTGCATCGTCAGGAGTCGCTCGATGAGGGAGCGCACCAGGTCGTCGTCCTCGGCGACCAGCACGCGGATGGGGCCGCGCCCGTCGTTCACCATGGGTTTCGCACCTCGGTCGATGTCGTCAGGCTGTCTGCAGCAGGTCCTCGATCGCCGACACCAGGTCGGCGGTGTGGAACGGCTTGGGCACAAAGCGCGCGTGCGGGTCATCCTCCAAGCGTGAGGACAGGCCCTTGTCGATGCACCCGCTCACCAGCAGCACCCTGGCCTCGGGCGAGTGATTGCGACACAGGCGGAAGGCCTCCTCGCCGTCCATCACGGGCATGAATTGGTCCAGGATGAGGACATCGAACCCCCGTGGCCTCTCCAGCCAGGCGTTGACGGCCTGCTGCCCGTCGGCCACGCGTACAACCTCGTACCCGTGCCGCTCGAGCACGCGCGCCACCAAGTCACGCAGGTCCGCCTCGTCGTCAGCCAGCAGGATGCGCCCCCTAGTCTGCACGTCGGCACCTCGGCGATGTGTATTTGCCCGGAGGCCCCCCGCGGTCGGGCGCGTCGGCGTGCCCGGGCCGTCTCCTCCCCCGAGGCGTATTCGGCATGTCCGTTAGCGGTGGTTGCTGTGCGCTCGTTCGCTCCTCTTGCGTCTGCCTACGGTGGCCGCGGGTACCCCTCCCGCTCCCAGTCGTCGGCGGGAGTATAGCCCGCCCTCGCGGCGCGTGTCAACGGCGGCGGCCGCCGATCCGTCGCCAGGGACCGTGCCGCACGCCGGCACGGACTCCGCTCCTCGCGCGAAGCGAACCCCGCGAATAGAACATAAGTACTACTAGCATCTTCCTGTGTCGCCGTGAAACAGGTTTCTGGCCCGCTGGAGCCCCAAACCGTTGACGCCTGAAGCCGCAGATGCTATAGTGGACTAGAACAAAAGTTCTCATGACGGTAGTCCACGCATCGCAGCATCATGGGAGGATGGCATGGCGAACACTCACGCAGGGGGTCCGGCGCAGCCCGGGCGGGCGCTGGCCGATGCGCTCCGCGCCGCTGCCGAGGGCGCCTCGGAGACCCACCTGATGGACCTCGAGCTCCGGATCCTCCTGGAGGGACGGCGCTACTGCTTTGAGTGGATCGAGGGCCTTCCCCGGGGCGATTCCCACGCCAACGCCGCCCAGTTCCTGCGCGCCTGGGGCGAGGCCACGTCTCGGGTGATCCAGATTCTCAAGGCCCGTCGGGCCCTCGCCGCCCAGGGGAATGGCGATCAGGGCATCCTGGCGGCCTTGGTGGAAGAGCTGGAGCAATCCCCTGGCCTGCGCCGCGACGGGCCGAACGCCGAGGAGCCTGCACCCGCCGCCGAGGCGGTGCGCCGTGGCTGAACACTCCCGGCCGACAGGCCAACCGGCCTCTGCCGCAGTCCGGGCGCTGACCCGGGTGGACGCCTTTAGCCGTCTGGTCCTCCGCCGGGCGCTGCGGCCCTACCAGGCCGCGGCCGCGCGGGCCATCGTCGAGGCCGTCCTCGCCGGGCGGGGCGGCACCTTTGCCGTGATGATGGCCCGCCAGGCGGGCAAGAACGAGACCGCCGCCCACGTGGAAGCCTTTCTCCTGAACGCCTGCCGCCGCCTTGGGGGCCAGATCGTCAAGGCCGCGCCGACGTTTCGGCCCCAGGCGCTGGTCTCCATGCAGCGGCTCGAGTCGGTCCTCGCCGGCAGCGCCCTGGGCCCGCCCTCTCGCGAGCAGGGCTACATCCTGCGGGTGGGGAACGCCCGGGCCCTCTTTTTCTCCGCCGCACCGCAAGCCAACGTCGTCGGCGCCACGGCCAACATCCTCCTCGAGGGCGACGAGGCCCAGGCGATCGACGAGACCAAGTGGAACCGGGATTTCGCGCCCATGGCTTCCAGCACCAACACGGTCACCGTCCTGTGGGGCACGGCGTGGACTTCTCAGACTCTCCTGGCGCGCACCATCCGCGCCCTGGCCTGGGCAGAGGTCCGGGATGGCAGCCGCCGGGTGTTCCGGGCCCCCTGGGAGGAGGTGGCCGCGGCGGTGCCCGCCTATGGCGAGTACGTCCGCGGTGAGATCGAGCGCCTCGGTGCCCAGCACCCTCTCATCCGCACCCAGTACTGCCTGGAAGAGATCGACGACGAGGCGGCCATGTTCCCCGCGGCCACCCGGGCCCTGATGCGCGGCAGCCACTCGCGCCAGCGCACGCCCACCGAGGGGCGCGACTATGCCCTCCTGGTGGACGTGGCAGGCGAGGCCGAGGAGCAGCGCGCCCCTGATGGCCTCTCCCTCCGCAAGGCCCAGCCCCGCAAGGACTCGACGGCGCTCACCGTCGTCGAGTGCGCCCGGAACGACCTGGGCCTCTCCCGCTACCTGGTGGTGGATCGCTACCTGTGGACCGGAACGCCCCAGCATACCCTGTATGGGGCCATCGCCCAGTTGGCCGATGCCTGGAGCGCCCGGAGGGTGGTGGTGGACGCGACGGGGCTTGGCGCCGGGCTGGCCTCGCTCCTCCGGAGGGCCCTCGGCGAGCGGCTGGTGCCCTTTGTGTTCACCGCCGCCTCCAAGAGCGACCTGGGCTGGGGTTTCCTGGGGCTGTGCGGCTCGGGGCGGTTCCTCGATCACCGGGACGACGGCTCTCCCGAGCAGGCCCAGTTCTGGCGCGAGGTCGAGGCTGCGGGGTACGAGGTCCTCGACGGTCCCCATCGCCGGATGCGCTGGGGGGTGGCGGATCCGGCCGTCCACGATGATCTGCTGATCTCGGCGGCCCTCTGCGCGGCCCTCGACGACGGCGACGCCGTCCCCGGCGGCAGCCACCTCATCGAGGCCGGCGACCCGCTAGCACGAATGCCACGCATGACGGACGGATTTCATGTATGAGAAGGGCAGTGGAGCCAGGTCGATGGAGATGGACCGACTAGGGCGAACCTACGTAGCAGCATCAGAGAGCGCGCATCCGGTGTTCGCGGGGAGACTGGCTGGCACCATGCCAGGGGGCGACGGGCTGTCCGGGGCATCGTTGCCCTCGGGTTCGTGGCATGCGTCCGACGTCCGCGAGATTCGTGCTAGCAGGAGGGCGTAGCATGTGCGAGATGCTCGAGTTGTGGCGGGTGGCGGAGCCGATCGCCTTGCGGGCGTGCCGCGAGGCGCTGGCCTCGCTCCAGCGCGGCGACGGCGGATTCTACACCGTCGACGATTTCCGGCAGGACCTGTACGTGCAGTTCTGGCTCCTCGTGCAGCGGACGCCGCGGGAGGACCTCTGGCGCGCTTGGCGCAGCCATCTCGCCTACGGCGGGCGCAACGTGCTGCGCCTGGCGCCCCAGCGCCTGTGGGCCCGGCGCGAGGTGACGTTGCCTGCCGACGTCCTCGCCCTGGACGCCCTGCCGGCCGATAGGATACACGCCCGTCTGGGCAGCCGCGCACGGGAGCAGCTCGCCAGCGAGGACGCCGCCCACATGATGGAGCGGCTGGCCGCTATCGAGGAGCTGGAGGCCAGCCTCTCTCGCCTGCGCCCCTCCGAGCGCCAGGTC
This sequence comes from Chloroflexota bacterium, assembly GCA_012513725.1. Classification (GTDB taxonomy): domain Bacteria; phylum Chloroflexota; class Anaerolineae; order UBA1429; family UBA1429; genus JAAZBQ01. The sequence continues at coordinate 10,304 of JAAZBQ010000066.1, read as the reverse complement.
CTGTATCTGCTCGCTCTCCGGGGGTTGCCGGCTGAGGAGGTGGCCCGCCGGCTGCGGATATCCTCGGCGAACGCCGTTCACCAGCGGGTATCGCGGGCCAGGGAGCGCCTGGCACAGTTGATGCATCGCCCGCGCAAGGGCAAGCAGAACCGCAAGAGGAGGATGGGATGACCGACCTAGACGACCGCATCGATCGCATCATCGCCTACCTGGAGGCGGAGAATTGCGCCCTGCAGCGCCTCTTGGAGAGCGGCCACTCGTTGGAGGACGCCGACCGGGTGCTTCGGGGCCTGGGCGCCGGGCCAGGCGCCCCCGAGCCGCCGGCAGGAGCAAGACGAGACCGTGCCGAGACGACATAATCGGGACGGGTAGAGGGCGGGGGTGTGGGGATGGCCGGCGCGGGGTCGTGCAGACGCGATCCCGCGCGACGATGGCGCACCGATGCCGCCCGCCCTCGCGCCCGCTACTTGCGCCACGCCGGCGGAAGGTCGCCGGTCTCGACGCCGGAGGCCAGGCAGGCCATCTTGCTGCCATCCAGGTTGATGGTACACAACTGGCCGAGCACCCCGTCGTGGTCAGAGAAGAAGGCCAGGGTCTCGCCATCGGGCGACCAGGACGGCTTGCGCGCATAGCCTCCGGTGGGCAGGCGGAGGAGGTCCCCGCCGTCGGCGTCCATCACATAGATGTCCCAACGTGCCGCGCCATCGACCGTGCGGTTGGAGGCGAACGCCAGGCGGCGACCGTCGGGCGACCAGGCCGGCCAGCGGTCGTCGGAGGGGCTCGCGGTGAGGTTGCGCACCCGGGAGCCGTCGGCCCGCATGGTATAGATCTCCCAGTTCCGGTCGCGGCCGGAGACAAAGGCCAGCCGCGCGCCATCGGGCGACCACAGGGGCCAAAAGTCCAGGGCCGGCTCGGCGGTGAGGTTGGCCTGGCCCTGGCCGTCGGCGCCGATGACGCACAGGTCGCCATCGCACTCGTAGACCAGGCGGCTGCCGTCGGGCGACCAGGCCGCCGGCGCCGACATGGTCGTCTCGGCGATGCAGGCGCGCCCACGCCCATCGACGCCGACGGTGCATAGCTGCCCCTCCGCGGCAAAGGCCAGCCGCGCGCCATCCGGCGACCAAGAGGGCCAGGCGTCATCCGCCGGGTTGCGGGTGACGTTGCGGGCCCCCGAGCCATCGGCGTTGGCGACATAGATCTCCAGGTTGCCGTCCCTGCGTGAGACCCAGGCCAGCATCTCACCGCCCGGCTGCCAGATGGGCCAGGCGTCGTATGCCGCGTGATCGGTGATGCGGATCTCCGCCGCTCCGTCGAGCTGGGCGACGCGCACCTCCTGGTTGGCCCCCGACTCGGTGACCACGTAGGCCAGCTGGCGATAGTCGGGCGGCCGCGTGGCCGTCGGGGTCGGCGTGATGGACGGCGTCGGCGTGTGGGTCGGCGTCAGCGTCGGCGTCGGGCTGGGGGGCTCGGTGGGCGTGGCCGTCGGCGTCTCGGTCAGCGTCGGCGTCGGGGAGGGGGTAGGGGTCTCCGACGGCGTCGGCGTGAGCGACGGGGTGGGCGTCAGCGACGGAGTCGGCGTCTCCGACGGCGTCGGCGTGAGCGATGGCGTCGGTGTCTCTGACGGTGTGGGCGTGCGCGAGGGCGTCGGGGTGACGCTCGGCGTCAGGCTCACCGTCGGGGTGGCCGAGGGCATCGGGCTGGGCGTCACCGAGGGCGTCGGCGTGGGGCCCTGGGTGGCCGTCGCCGGAACGGCGATGATCTGGGCCCACACCCGGGTGCCGTGGCAGGTCAACCCCTCGTCCGTCCGCGCACAGACCTGCCAGACCGAGCGATGGGTGCCGGCGAGGTCTGGGGCGGCCAGCTCGATGGAGATGGTCGCCACTTCTCCCGGAGCGGTGGGGGGCACGCCCACCGCTGCGACGTCGGCCATCTGCACGCCGTCCTGGAACGCCAGGACATAGCCCTCGCCCCATGGGCACGTGCCGGTGTTCCGAAAGCGCCAGGTCTTGGTAAAGCGCTCGCCGGTGGCAAAGCGGGTGTTGTCGGCGATCGTCTCATCGAGGAACGTCACGCCCACCCGACAGGAGGCAGCATCGGCGGTTGGGCCGGCCTCGGCGCTCTCGGCAGCGCCCTCGGGGTCGCGGGCGGTGGTGGGCCAGGGCGTGGCGGTGCCCCGGGCCGCCGCGATGATGGCCGCCTGGGTGGCGACCGCGTCGGGGATCGGCGTACGCGTAGCAAAGATGCCCAGCGAGCCCGACAACGTGTCGCAGCCGGCCAGCGCTGCTGCGGCGAGAAGGCTCAGGAGGATGGCGAGCAGGCTGCGGACCTTCACGCGAGATGTCTCCTGTATAGCGGCGGTACGCCGGTAATGCCGGGCCACGGCAGCCAGTATAGGGGAGTCTGCTCGACGGCGTCAAGCGCCCCACCGGGCCTCCATTCGGTGCTGGGCGTACCGATTCGTCCTCCGCCGGCGGCGTGCTATACTGGCCTCGTCGTATCCTGCAGAGGAGCACGCCGTGACCGATACCGCCGCCCGCCCGGCGCCATCCCCATCCACCGGCACCACCGTCGTCGCCCGGCAGGCTCTCGCCGAGCACCGTCTGGCGCTGGCCGTCCTGGTGCTGTTCGTGGGGCTGGGCGGCCTCTACCTCCTGATCACCCCGCCCTTTGAGGCCCCCGACGAGCCGGCGCACTATCGCTACGTCCGCTACCTCGCCGAGGAGCGGCGCCTGCCGCCCCTTGTCTACTCGTCCGACGACTGGGAGCAGGGCGAGATGCACCAGCCGCCCCTCCACTACATCCTGGGGGCGCTGGTCGCCGGAGGCGCCGACGGGCCCGACTGGGAGGCCGCCTACCCCCGCAACCCCCACGCCACCGTCGGCGACCCGGCCGCACCGGGGAACCCCAACGCCGTGCTGCACCGTGCCACGCCCGCAGGGGTTCGCACCGAGCGCGCCCTCGGGAGGGTGCGGGCGCTCTCGCTGGGCTGGGCTGCGGCGACGGTGTGGATGACCTACCTCCTGGCGCGCACCCTCTACCCGGGCCGGCAGGGCCTGGCCCTTGGCGCGATGGGGCTCCTGGCCGCCAACCCCCAGTTCCTGTTCATCGGCGCCAGCGCCTCGAACGACCCCTCTGTGACGGCGCTGACCACCGGCGTGCTCCTCCTGGCTGCCCGGGTGGCCCGTGGTGAGGGCCGGCCGGTGTCGACGCCCCTGGCGATGGGCCTCGTGGCCGGCCTGGCCGCGCTGGCCAAGATCGGCGGCCTCGCGGCGTGGGGGTTGATCCCCGGCGCCTACGGCCTGGCGTATGTGGCCCGGCCGCGGGAGGGCGACGGGCCCCACGCGTGGCCCGACCTCGTCCGCCCGATCCTCCTGGCCTTTCTGGCGGCGGGCGCAGTGGGCGGATGGTGGTACGCGCGGAACGGTCTCCTCTACGGCGACCCCCTGGGGATGCGGGCCCATCACACGATCTTTTCCGGCGAGGCGCAGGGCCTCTCGCTCCTCGCCACGGTGCGCACGGCGCTCGAGGCGCTGCCCTCCTACTGGGGCGTGTTCGGCTGGATGAACGTCCTGGCCCCCGAGGCGTTCTACATCGGCGTCCGCGCCCTGACCGCCGCCGGCGTCGGGGGCCTTGTCGTCGGCGCGTGGCGGGCCAGGCGCAGGCCATCGGCCCTCGGCCCGGCGACCCGGCGCGCCGTGGCCCTGGCCGCGCTGTGGATCGTCGTGATGGGCGGAGTGGCGCTGGTTTGGACCCAATCGAGCACTCGGATCCAGGGGCGGCTCCTCTTCCCGGCGGCCTCGGCGATCGCCTGCCTCTTGGCCGCCGGCCTGGCGGCCTGGTTCCCCCGCCGGCTGCGGGGTTGGGCCCTGGGAGTCGTCGTGCTGGGGCTGGCCGGCTGGGCCATCTTTGTGCCGTTTGGGGTGATCGGTCCTGCGTATGCGCCGCCGCCGCGCGTCGCGCCCGATGACATACCCGCCGACGTGCGACCCCTGGGCATCCACTATGGCGGTGGCGAGGGAGATGGCGAGGTCGTCCTCCTCGGCTACCGCCCGTCGACTCGTGACGCCTCCCCCGGCGACACCGTGCAGGTTACTTTGTACTGGCAGGCGCCGGGGCCGGTGGCGGGGGATTTCGTCGTCGGCGCGACCCTGGTGGGCCCTGGGGGCGAGCGGTTGGGCGGCGTCGACACCCATCCTGCCATGGGCCTCTACCCGACCTCCGCCTGGCTTCCGGGCGAGGTGGTGGTCGACGATCTCTTCCTGCCGGTGGATGCCGCCCTGGAGGGCCCCGTCGCCGCCGACCTGCGGGTGGGCCTGTACCTCGGCGAGCACACCGCCTCGCTGGAGGCCCGCGACGGGGCGGCGAACGCCCTCGGCCCCTCGCCAGCCATCGGGCGGGCGCGGGTGTCCCCACGGGATCCGGCGCCCGTCCCGGCTCCAGAGTACCTGCTGGACGTCACGTTCGGTGCCGTCGCCCTGCGAGGGTACGACCTGGCGGTGGAGGCTGACCCGGCGGGGGATTCCCTCGTGCTGACCCTCCACTGGGAGTGCCTGGCCGAGATGGCTGAAGCGTACACGGTGATGGTCCACGTCGTTGGCGCGGATGGCGAGCCCCTGGCCTACGGCGATGGCCCCCCGTTGGGCGGCGCCCTGCCGACCGACCATTGGCGGCCGGGTGACGTGCTTCGCGACGCGCACACCGTGGCCCTGCCGGCGGGCGCCCTGGACGGGTCGCTGGCAGTGCGGGTGGGCCTGTATCGGCTGGAGACGTTCGAGCGGCTCCCGGCGGCTGGTGAGGGGGCGGCGGGGGATCATGTGGTGGTGGGGGTGAGGGCCCCGTAACCTCTTCCGCCCCTTGCTCGTTGTACCTGACGACCCCTACCTACTGCACCAGGCCGATAGCCATTGCGCCTTTACGGCATCTTGACGGTTCCCATGCTAGATCATGCTAGACTGGGCTAGACCCGCACTGACCTTCCATCGGCCTATGAGCCATCTTGACCGGAAGGAGCGCGCACATGGCCCGTCCAGCCCGGGTGATCATCGTGGACGACGACCCGCGTGTCGGTGAGTCGCTCTCTGCCCTGTTGGTGCAGGAGGGCCTCGCCGTGGAAGTTGCGCCCTCGGCCGAGGGCGCCCTGGCGCTCTGCACGCGCCAGCACTATGACGCCGCCCTGGTGGGCATGCGCCTCACGGATGTGGCCGGGATCGACCTGCTGCGGGCGCTGCGGCGGGCGGATCCGGCGCTGCGGGCCATTGTGATCACCGCCCAAGGGGGCGGCAGCCTGGCCCGGCGGGCCATGGCCGAGGGCGCCGAGGCGGTGCTGCAGAGGCCGCTCGAGGTTACGCCGTTTCTGCCCCTACTGCTGGTTTGAGCGAGGGACATCGGATGGGGCGGACCCGCCACGCGGTCGCCGCTCCCATCGGCTCTGGCATTCCTGAACCTTCCACCGTCATCGTCTTCTTCCTTGGGGGGACACCATGGAACGAACAGAAGAAGGGCTGCGTGGGGTGCTGGAAGGGCTCCGGCAAGCTTCCGACGAGGGGCGGCCGCCCGACACGCAGGACATCCAGTGCCTCGAACATCTCAGCGCTGCGCTCGAGGACGTAGGGGCCGGCGACCGCGACCTGGCCTCGCTCTATGAGGTCTCCAAAGAGCTGTGCGCCTCGTCCAACCTCTCGGAGTTGCTCGACTTTATCATCCAGCGGGCAGCCAGCCTCGTGGGCGCCGAGCGCGGGTTCGTGGTGCTGACGCGCCCGGCGGGCGAGTACTATGTCGCCGCCGGCTGGCGCTATGCCCACGGCGAGCTCTATGGTGAGGAGCGGGCCTTTTCCTCCAGCCTCGTGGCGCGGGTCATCCGCGACGAGCAGCCCGTGCTCACCACCAACGTCCAGGAGGACGGCCGGTTCGAGCTCACCCAGTCGATCATCGTCCAGCAGATCCGCTCGGTTCTGGCGGTGCCCCTGGTAGCCCGGGGCGAGGTGATCGGGGCGGTGTACGTTGACACGCGGATGAGCGAGCGGCTCTTTACCGAGTCGGACCTGCGCCTCCTGCAGGCCATGGCCTCGCAGGCGGCGATGGCCATCCGCAACGCCCGCCTCTACCAGGATGCCACCGCGGCGAACGAGCAGCTCAAGGGCGCCCTGCAGGAGCTGCGCGATACCCAGCAGGCACTGGTGCAGGCCGAGCGCCTCGCCGCCGTCGGACGCCTGGCGGCCAGCGTGGCCCACGAGCTGCGCAGCCCGCTGATGGTGATGCGCAACTCGCTCTTCTTTCTTGACCGGCTGTTCAGCGGGCCGCGCAAGCCCTCGGCCGAGGTCGTCCGCCGCCACCTGGGCAAGCTCGATACCGAGATCGACCGCCAGAGCAAGATCATCAACGACCTCCTCTTCTTCTCGCGCAACCGGCCGCGGACCCTGGGCGATGTGGACCTGAACGCCCTGCTCCAGGAGACCCTCATGCGGGTGCCCCGGGCCGAGTCGATCGTCGTGGATGCCGACCTGGACCCCGATCTGCCCACGATCCGCGCCGACGGCGACCAGTTGCAGCAGGTGTTCGTTAACCTGATCTCTAACGCCGTGCAGGCCATGCGCGAGGGCGGCACCCTGCGCGTCACGTCAACCTGCGGCCCGGTGTTCGCCACCGTGGTCATCAGCGACAGCGGCTACGGGATCCCCCAGGAGTACCAGCGCCGCGTCTTTGAGCCCTTTTTCACCACCAAGGAGAACGGCATCGGGCTGGGCCTCGCGGTGACCAAGAGCATCGTCGAGGGCCACCGGGGCGACATCGCCGTGGAATCCATCCTCGGCGAGGGCACCACGTTTACCGTGTCGCTGCCCGTGGAACTGGTGGGGTGATGGGGCAGTGATGTGGGACGGAGGTTGCTCCCTCCCGTCGAGAGAAGCACCATCCGCTCGTTACAGCCTGCTTGTGCGGGCATAGTCGGATCCGTCTTCTGGCCTAGCGCGGGGTCTTGCGCCCCGCCGCCACTCCCGGGCTTCGGGGGGAGCCCTTGCGTACCGCCATGGAATCCACAATGATCGGCCGGACCATAGACCACTTTGAGCTCCTCGAGCTGGTCGGCCTGGGCGGGGCCGCCGAGGTGTACCGCGCGCTGGACCTGCGCACCGATCGGGAAGTGGCCCTCAAGCTCCTGAGCGAGCGGGCCGACCCGGGGATGGTGCTCCGGTTCACCCGGGAGGCCCGGGCGCTGGCACGCCTCGAGCACCGCCACATCGTCAAGGTCTATGAGACCGGCTCCGAAGAGGGGCAGCGCTACCTGGCCATGGAGCTGGTGCGCGGCGGCAGCCTGAAGGAGCGCCTGCAGCAGGGTCCCCTCGAGTGGCGCGAGGCGGTGCGCTTGGCCGCGCAGGTGGCCGACGCCCTCGCCCACGCCCACGCCGAAGGCATCATCCACCGCGACCTCAAGCCGGGCAACATCATGCTCGATGGCGACATTGGCCCCAGCGACGAGGCGGACCTCACCCCGGGGGCCGAGGCCCGGCTGATGGACTTTGGCCTGGCGCACCTCACTGATGTCTCGGCGATGACCCGCACCGGCACGGTGATGGGCACCGTCTTTTACCTCTCCCCCGAGCAGGCCATCGGCAAGAAGGTCGACGCCCGGAGCGACCTCTATTCCCTCGGGGCCGTCCTCTATGAGATGCTCACCGGCCAGCCCCCCTTTACGGGGCCGTCGGCGGTGAGCATCATCTACCGCCTCCTGAACGAGCCGGCCCCGCGGCTGCGCGACCTCAGTGACGAGTTCCCGCCGATCCTCGACGCCCTGGTAGATCGCCTCCTGCAAAAGGATCCCGCTCACCGCCCGGCGGACGCCGTCGAGGTGACCCAAGCGCTGCGCCTCGTCGAGCGCTACGACCCCCGGGCTGCGGCGATCTCGGTGGATATCGACCCTGCCAGCCCCGGGGTCCCCGAGGAGGCGGGCGAGCACGCCCTCCCCCTGGTTGGCCGCGAGCGCGAGTACGACGTGCTCCGCGACGGGTTCGATCGCGCCCAGTCGGGCCTCGGCAGCACGATCCTGATCTCCGGCGAGGCCGGGACCGGCAAGACCCGCCTGGCCCACGAGCTCTGCACGCTGGCAGAGAACGCCGGCGCCCTCTTTCTGGCCGGCGACTGCCTCTACGGCGATGCACCGAACCCCTATGCCGTGTTTGCCGACATCCTCCAGGCCTTTCGCGAGGCGGGGGGTGGAGACGACGACGGAGGCCCCATCTCTACCGCCCTGTGCGACGTGGAGCGGGTGGTGCGCCTCGACTCTGCCTCCGGCGAGATGGGCGCCTGGCTGCAGCAGGTGTCGCTTCTCGATGGCCAGTCACAGGCCTTTGAGCTGATCACCCAGTTCTTTGCCCTGCTGGCGGGGGAGCAGCCCCTGATCCTCGTGCTCGACGACCTGCAGTGGGCCTCTACCACGGCGCTGCAGCTGCTTCATTACATGACCCGGGCGCTGCGGGGCACGCGTATCCTGCTGGTGGGCATCTACCGCCCCGAGGAGCTCCTGCCGGGCGCCTCCGGCGAGCGCCATCCCCTCCGGGAGGTCCTCCAGCGGATGGCCCGGGAGCGGCTCTACAAGGAGATCGCCCTCCGGCCCATGGGCGCCGAAGAGATCGGCGCCATCGCCGCCCACGCCCTGAACGTGGTCAGCCTGGATCCCGAGTTCGTCGCCCTCCTCCACGGCGAGTCGGACGGCAACCCGTTCTTCCTCCTCGAGACCCTGGCCCTCCTCCGGGAACAGGGCGCCCTCGAACGGGTCGAAGACCATTGGGAGCTTCAGGGCGACGTCGACGACATCGAGATCCCCGGCAGCGTGTACGACGTGGTGATGCGCAGGGTCGAGCAGGTGAGCCCCGAGGATCGCGACCTCCTCGATTGGGCCGCCGTCATCGGCCAGCGGCTGAACATCGACGCGCTGGCGGCCCTGGCCGGGGGAACGCGCCTGGGCCTCCTCAAGCGCCTGCACGCGCTGGAGCAGCGCTACGGGCTCATCGCCGCCGACCAGAACGGCTTTCAGTTCGCCCACGCCAAGGTCCGGGAGATCCTGTACGAGGAGCTGCCGCCCGCCCTCCGCCGCGAGTGCCACCTGTCGGTGGGCGAGGCCCTCGAGCGGCAGGTGGGCGATCGCCCGGGCAAGGCCGTCTACGACCTGGCTCACCATTTCGTCGCTGCTGGGGAGCAGCGCCGCGGGTTCCGTTACGCGCTCCTGGCCGCCGACAAGGCGGAAAAGGCCCTGGCCCCCGCAGAGGCCGCGTCGTTCATCTCCCGGGCCCTGGGGTTCCTCACCCCCGGCGATGAGCTGGGCGGCGGGGGCGACCTGGAGATGGAGCTCCAGCACCGGCTGGGAAGGCTCCTGGCCATGCTCGGCCGGCTGGAAGAGGCCGAGGCCGCCTTTCGCACGGCCCTCCGGATCGCCCAGGAGCGTGACGACCGCCGGATGCAGTCGGTTATCCTCCTGGCCCTCGGCGGGATGCTGGGGCGGAGTGGAGACTGGAAGGGCGCCATCGCGCTTGGCGAGCGCAGCCTGGCCCTGGCGGACAAGACGGGCTATCACGAGGGCCGCGCCGATGCCCTCCTCTCCACCGGCTTTTTCGCCTTTGAGGGTGGCCAGTGGAAGGCGGCCATCGACCGCCTCAAAAAGGCGCTGGCCATCGCCTCGGGGCACGGCAACGAGGTGCAGCGCGCCCGCATCCTGGGGAACCTGGCCATCATGTACAACGCCCGGGGGCGCGCCGAGCAGGCTATCGACCTGTATCAGCAGTCGATCGAGACGTTCGACCGGCTCGATCAGCCCCTGGACGTGGTCCGCGGCCTCTCGAACCTGGGCTTTTCCTACTATACGCTCGGCGCCCACGACAAGGCCCTCCAGTGCTACCGGGATGCCCTCGAGCGGTTGGGCAACGTCGGAGACGTCCGCGAGCGGGGGCTTTTGTACCTGCACATCGCCGAGGCCTCCTTGGCCCAGGGCGATCTGAGCACCGCCCGGGAGCACTGCACCCTCGCGGCGCGACGCTTTGCCCGCCTGGGGTTCGATCTCGGCGTGGCCGACGTCGACCGCGTGTATTCGGGCATCGCCCAGCGCGAGGGGCGCTGGAAGGTGGCCGAGCGCTACCTCCGCGAGGCGCTGGCCGTGTACGAGGAACATGGCGACCAGCTGAACATCGCCGAGACCCACGGAGAACTGAGCCGCCTCCTGGAGACGCGCGGTGCCGCCGAAGAAGCCGAGGAGGAGCTCTCCCGCTCCCGGCTGTTGTTCGAGCAGCTTTACGAGACCAGCCCAGGCGACGCATAAT
>JAAZBQ010000565.1 GCA_012513725.1 Chloroflexota bacterium | reverse complement strand
TGCCGCGAACAGGGTCGTCTTCATAGGATCAGCATGCCGTCGCCAAAGGAGTAGAACCGGTAGCGCTCCCGCACGGCCTCCTGATAGGCCCGCCGCACCAGGTCCACCCCCGCCAGGGCCGAGACCAGCATGAGGAGGGACGAGCGAGGCAGGTGAAAGTTGGTGATCAGGGCGTCGACCGCCCGAAAGCGATAGCCGGGATAGATGAACAGCCGCGTGTGGCCCTCCCAGGGCCGGATGCGGCCGTCGTCCCCTGCGGCCGTCTCCAGCACGCGGACGGCGGTGGTGCCCACGGCGATCAGCCGGCCGCCCCGGGCCCGAGCGGCGTTGATCCGCTCCGCCGCCTCTTCCGAGAGGACGCCGTCCTCGGAGTGGATGCGGTGAGCCTCGACAGCCTCCTCGGTAACGGGGCGAAAGGTGTCCAGCCCGATGTGCAACACCACCCAGGCCCACTCGACGCCCATCTCGCCGATGCGGCGGACCAGGTCCGGGGTAAAGTGCAGGCCGGCGGTGGGCGCCGCCGCCGAACCCTGCACCCGCGCGTACACGGTCTGGTAGCGCTCGGGGTCGGCCAGGGGCTCGTGGATGTAGGGCGGCAGGGGCACCTCGCCGACGCCCTCCAAGTGCGGCTCCAGGGGCTCGTCGAAGCACAGGAGACGCCCGCCCGCGTCGGTCACCCCCTCCACGACGCCGCCCACGCCCGCGTCACCGCCCGCGCCGATCAGCCGGAAGCGCTGGCCGGGCACGAACCGCCGGCCCTTGACCAGCGCCTCCCAGCGTACGGCGTCGCGCCTGGCCAGGAGCAGCATCTCCACCCGGCCGCCGCTGGGCTCCTTGCGCACGTGCAGGCGCGCGGGGATGACCCGCGACTCGTTGGCCACCAGGATGTCGCCGGGGCGGAGGTATTCCACCAGGTCACGAAAGCGCCGGTGGGCCAGGGCGCCCTTCGCGCGGTCCACGACGAGGAGGCGCGACGCATCGCGCGGCTCGATCGGCCGCTGGGCAATGAGTTCCTGGGGGAGGTCATAGTCGAACTCGCTGGTCAGCACGGCGTCGTTCCCCGGAAGCGGCGGCTCGGGCTCATCCCGACGGGCGCCGGCCGGTGGGGGCGTCGCGATCCAGCGCCTCCCACTCGCTGAACAGGCAGCCGCAATAGCGCTGCATGTACAGGTCGGCCTCCCGGGCCAGGCGTCGGCTCTCGGCATAGCCCCGGCGCAGGTTCTCGTAAAAGAACGCGACACCGTGGGCGGCCGCGACCTCCTCGCCGATCCGGCAGAGGGCGGCCTGGTCCTGGTAGGGGCTGATGAGCAGGGTCGTGGTGATGGCCTGAAAGCCGCGGGCCGCGGCCTCCGCCGCCGTCCGCTCCAGGCGCATCCGGTAGCAGAGGGCGCACCGCTCGCCGTAACGCTCGTGGCCGGCGATGGCGCGCAGGAACTCGACCAGACGGTACTCGGGATCCCAGTGCATGGGCAGCCCCACGCGCTCGGCATAGCCGGCGACGTGTTCTCGCCGGCGCTCGTGCTCGGAAAAGGGGTGGATGTTCGGGTTGCACCAGTAGCCCTCGACGTGCCAGCGCAGCTCCCGCAGGCGCCGGACGGAATACGTCGCGCACGGCCCGCAGCAGACGTGCAGCAGGAGCGGCGCATCGCCATGATCGGGCGGAGATTCCTCGGCGGCAGGCTCCGGCGGGGGCACGTGGACGGAGCGATGCAGGCGGACGGCCAGGGGGTCTTTGGCGACCAGGTCGGCACGCCCCTCGGCCACCAACGCCAGCGCCCGCTCGGGGGTCGTGGGCGATAGGCGGCGGCCCTCGGCGTCCAGCACGGTGGCACGGGGAGCCGGGATGGGGCGCACCATCAGAGCAACCGCGCCTGCGCCGACTCGTCGGGCTGGTACTCGCGCCCCAGGTGTTCGTAGGCGCGGCGAGTGGCCACGCGGCCGCGGGGCGTGCGCTCCAAAAAGCCCAGCTGCAGGAGGTAAGGCTCATAGACGTCCATGATCGTGTCGGCGTCCTCGCTGAGGGCCGCGGCGATGGTGTCCAGGCCCACGGGGCCGCCATCGAATTTGTCGATCAGGGTGAGGAGCACCCGGCGGTCGGAGACGTCCAAGCCCAGATCGTCCACCTCGAGCATGCGCAGCGCCTGCCGGGCGGTGCGGGTGTTGATCTCGCCGTCGCCACGCACCTGGGCATAGTCGCGCACGCGCCGCAGGAGGCGGTTTGCCACGCGCGGGGTGCCCCGAGAGCGGGAGGCGATCAGGTGGGTGCCGTCGTCGTCGATAGGCACCTGCAGGATGCCGGCCGAGCGCCGGACGATGGCCTCCATGGCGCTCAGGCTGTAGAAATCGAGCCGGTGGACGACCCCGAACCGGTCGCGAAGCGGCGAGGTGAGCAGCGCGATCCGCGTGGTGGCGCCGATCAGGGTAAAATGCGGGAGGCTCAGGCGGATGACCCGGGCCGCCGGCCCCTTGCCGATGATGATATCGAGCTTGAAATCCTCCATGGCCGGGTAGAGGATCTCCTCCACCGTGCGGCTGAGGCGGTGCACCTCGTCGACAAAGAGGATGTCGCCCTCCCGGAGGCTCGAGACGATGGCGGCCAGGTCGCCGGGCCGCTCGATGACGGGGCCGGAGGTCGTCTTGATGTGTACGTTCATCTCGGCGGCCACGACGTTGGCCAGGGTCGTCTTGCCCAGGCCGGGGGGGCCGTAGAGCAGGATGTGGTCCAGGGCCTCGCCACGAGCCTTGGCGGCGTCCAGCGAGATGCGCAGGTTCTCGACGACGCGTTCCTGGCCGATATACTCGCTCAAGGTATGCGGGCGGAGGCTCTGCTCGCTGGTGAACTCGTCGGGTTGCGGATCCGACGAGACGATGCGTTCCGTCACGGGTCCTCCAGTCTACTCACTCGCCTGATTATAGCACATTCGTTCATTCCTGGCAGACCCGCCCGTCGCGCGCCTCCCGGCAGGGCCCAACACAAAAGAGGGGCGCCCCGGGGCGCCCCTCGTACGAGCAGTAGGTGGGCGTCCTAGACTCCGAGGAGCTGCTTGACCAGCGTGGCGGCGCCGGCCGCGTCGCGGGCATAGCCGTCCGCACCGATCTCGTCGGCGTACTTTTGCGTCACCGGCGCACCGCCGATCACGACCTTGACGTCGCCGCGGATGCCTGCCTCCTGAAGCGCCTCGATGGTGCCCTTCATCGAAGGCATCGTGGTGGTCAACAGCGCCGAGAGGCCGATGACCTGCGCCTCGTTCTCTTGGGCGGCCTTGGCAAAGTCCGCCGGACCCACGTCCACGCCCAGGTCGATCACCTCGAACCCGGCCCCCTCCACCATGATGGCCACGAGGTTCTTGCCGATGTCGTGGAGGTCGCCCTTGACGGTGCCCAGCACGACCTTGCCCAACGGCTTGACGTCTTCCTTGACCAACTCTGGACGCAAGATGGCCAATCCGGCCTTCATGGCCCGGGCAGCGATGAGCATCTCGGGCACATAGTACTCGTTGGCCTCAAAGAGGCGGCCCACCTCGGCCATCGCCGGGATCATCGCTTCGTTCAGCAGCTGGCCGGCCGCAGTGCCCTCCGACAACGCTGCCGTAGTGGCATCTTGAACGGCCTGCATGTTGCCCTTCAAGATCCCTTCAAAGATAGTCTCTTTGTGCCCCATGGTGTTCCTCCCAAATGGTCGACGACGATCTCGAATGTTGTGCACCTGCGGCCATGCGGACCGTGGCCCGCATTCTACCACCAGGTCTACAGCCCGGCAAGCGCCCCGATCAGCAGCGCAGCGACGGCAGCCCCCACCAACGAGCCGATGAGATCCACGAGCTCATCGGTGAGCCAGGGGACCCCGCGCACCCGCTCGACGGGCTCGGCCTCCTCGTCGCAACAGTGTGCGGGATCCTCGGTGCTGCGATCGCACGTTGGGCAATAATACACGGCTTGGGCCGTGGCGGCCAGCAGGCTATCCACCAGGCTGGCCCCCAGCCCCGCCACCATCGCGGCGAGCGGCAGCCACAAGAGGCCCCGCGCATACGGCAACACCGCCAGCCACGCGGAGAGGACCTCGGCACCGAGGGCGGTCAGGCCCACGAGCCACGTGCCGCCCAAGGCGGCCACCAACCCCAGGGGCGACACGGCGCCCGGCGCTCCCGGAACCGCCGTGCGGCGCGTGGTGATCAGCCGCGGCGGCTGGGCGCTCAGCAGGCCGACCTCGGTGCTCCAGCGATCGGCGGTGGCCGCGGCCACGGCGCCAACATAGGCGCCAAGCACGACGATACTAGCCGAGCCGCTCCCCCGTAGCAATGCCAACAGCGCCGGCCACCCCGTGCGGGCGACGACCTGCTCCCATCCCAGCGGGCCGGGCCGTTCGTGGCGCTGCGACAGGATCTCCTTGGCGGTCGCGCGATAACGGGTCCAGAGCGCGGCGCCGATCAGGTGCACCGCGAGCACGACACCCCACTCCCAGCCACCCGCTGCAAAGACCACTACCGCCAGACCAACGACGGCCAGTGCCCCAGAAGGGGCGAGGAGCCGGCCCCGATAGCCGAGTCCACCGAGCGCCAGACCCAGGCCAAGGCCGACCAATGCCTCCCATAGCGTCATGCCGCTCACCCAGCGCCCAGCACCGAGAGGGTCACGATCCACAACGGCGCCTGGAGGCCGACGGACGTCGCCGCCAGGAGGTGCGCGGCGAGGCGCTCGCGCCGGTGCACGACGATGCCCGCCGCCCCGTTGGCCAGCGCCATCAGGATGCCGATGGCCGGAAAGAGGTACATGTCGGCCTTGGCCACGATGCGAAACGCCGCCTGCTGGGGGTTCAGGTGCAGCGCGATGCGGTCGGGCAGCGCCCCGTAGCGACCCGAGATGATGCCCGACAACGCCACGCTGGCGACGAGGCCGACGAGCAGGGCCGCCCAAAAGGCCCTGTCCCGCCAGACGGGAAGGGCGGCGAAGGGCAGGTGCGCCGTCTCGTGCTGCACCCGGCGGACGGGTCCCAGCGCCTGCTGCGCCGCCCACTCTTCCAAGAAGCGTTCCGTCTGGGCAGGCGAGATGCCATAGCAGCGATCTTCGGTCACCACGATCAACTGGCGGTCCATCGGCTCGGTGCTGCAGACCACCATCTCGGCCCCTTCCCGCGTGCGGGCCGCGCCCATCAGGCAGCCCGGCCAACCGATGCCGTGAAAGGCCTCGCTGAGGGCCACGTCGGCCCCCGGCCGGATGGACTGGATGGCCGTCAGGGGGATGATGTGCCGGGTGGCGCCGCAGGCCACCACCAGCGCGTTCCGATCGAGGTAGTAGCGCATGGTGGCCAGGCCATAGTACCAGTAGATCCACAGGCCGAGGAGGGGGACGCTGAGCACCAGGAGCAGCCCGGTGATGTAGGCGCTGAGGCCGGGATCCTGGGCGAGGATACTGCGCAACAAAAAGGCCTCCACTCCGCCAATGGTCAGCAGAATAAAGAGCCCGATGACGAGGCCAAAGGTCTTGGCCGGCTTCCAGAACATGACGCCTCCGTGGGCGCGGGCGCATCCGTCCCGCGCCGCGTGGCAAACCTGCAGGGATTATGGGAGGGGCCAGGGGGGATGTCAAACGGCTCTCCCGGCGGCAACGCCCGCCAAGGGGAAGGGCAGGCGTGCAGCGCGGTTTGACAAGTGCGCGGGTGTTGCATACACTGGCTCCAATGTACGGGAGGTCACGAACGATGCCCACCGAGAACGCTCGGCAACTGAGGAGGAGCACCAGGCTTTAGCCGGACACACGTCTGGATGATCTCCCCTGGGCGAAGACCGAGACGATTCAGGAAGCAGCTCTCCAGACGGAGGGCTGTTTTTTCGTTCCCGAATCCAGCAGGCACCCCCGATAGGAGCGGACCATGATCACGGTGGGCATTTTCGGCGCCACGGGCTATGCGGGCTATGAGTTGCTCCGCATCCTCGCCCGGCACCCGCAGGCCACCCTGGGCTTTGCCTCGTCGGAAACCTACGCCGGCCAGCGCTACAGCGACGTGTACCCCTGCGCGTTCGACGACACCCTCGTCGCACCCGGCGACGCGCCCCTGGATGGCGTGGACGTCGTCTTTCTCTGCACCCCCCACGCCGCCTCGGCGCCCTTTGCCGTGCGCGCCCTGGAAGCCGGCTGCAAGTGCGTGGACCTTTCCGCCGACTTTCGCCTCCGAGACCTGGCCACCTACGAGACCTGGTACGGCGCCCACGCCGCCCCGCAACTCCTCGATGAGGCCGTCTACGGCCTGACGGAGATTTACCGCCAGGAGGTCGCCGGGGCGCGGCTGGTGGCCAATCCCGGCTGCTACCCCACCGGACCGCTCCTGGCCCTCTACCCGTTCCTGCGCCAGGGGCTGCTGACCTCCCCCCGGGTGATCATCGATGCCAAGTCGGGGGTCTCGGGGGCGGGCGCCAAGCCCTCACCGACGACCCATTTCGTCGCGGTGAACGAGAACCTCTCCGCCTACAACGTCGGCCGCAAGCACCGCCACGTGCCGGAGATCGACCAGGAGTTGTCCCGCTTTGGCGGCGGCCAGGACGTGCAGGTGGTCTTTGTGCCGCACCTGCTCCCGGTGACCCGGGGCATCCTGTCCAGTATCTACGTCAGCCTGGATCCGGGGTGGGATCAGGAAGCGCTCCTGGATCTGTGGGGCGAGACCTATGCGGACTCGCCCTTTGTGCGGGTGCGCCCGGCGGGGTCGCTGCCCACCCTGGCCCACGTGGCAGGGACCAACTACTGCTTCCTGGGGCTGGCCCCCACGGGGATCGACGGGGATTGGGTCATCGTCACCGCGCTGGACAACCTGGTCAAGGGCGCCTCGGGGCAGGCGGTGCAGAACATGAACGTCATGTGTGGCTGGGACGAAACGGCGGGCCTGTTGCCCTGACCCGACGGGAGAACAGCGTGATGGAACGGACCACGGTGCTCAAGATCGGGGGAGCCGAACTCCAGGAGGGGCCGGTCTTTGACGCCCTCCTCGACTCCCTGGTGGCCCTGGCGCGGGAGCGTCGCCTGGTGGTGGTGCACGGGGGCGGCGCAGAGATCGCCGACCTCCAGCAGCGCCTGGGGCTGGCGCCCAGCTTTGTCGACGGCCTGCGGGTCACCGACGGCGACTCGCTCCGGGTGGCCCAGATGGTGCTCTCGGGGCTGGTGAACAAGCGGCTCACCGCACGCCTGGTGGCCCGCGGGGTCCGCGCCCTGGGGCTGAGCGGCGTCGACGCCGGCGTCCTGCGCGCCAGGCGCCTGATGCACCCCGGGGGCGACCTGGGGTTCGTCGGCGAGATCACGGCCGTGGACGTCGCTTGCCTGGGCGGGCTCCTCGACGCGGGGTTCACGCCGGTCCTCTCGCCCATCTCCCTGGGAGAGAACGGCTGCGCCTATAACGTGAACGCCGACCACGCCGCCCTCGCCGTCGCGGGCGCGCTGGGGGCCGAGGAACTCGTCTTTCTCACCGACGTGCCCGGCGTGCAGCGGAACGATGCGCTGCTGCCCCGGCTGTCGGTGGCCGCGGCGGAGGAACTCATCGCAGCGCAGATCATCACCGGGGGAATGATCCCCAAAGTGCGCTCCGCGCTGGAGGCAGTGGCCCATGGGGTGGCCAATGCACGCATCACCAACCTGTCGGGTCTGGCCACTGGGGCCGGCACCGTCGTCGTGGCCTAGCGGAGGAAAGAGCCCATGAACGCCGAAGAGATCCGGTCACTCGAACAGCAGTACGTCCTGCACACCTACGTGCGTCCCCCGTTCGTGCTGGAGAGGGGCGAGGGGGTGCGCCTCTATGACAGCGAGGGCCGCGCCTATCTCGATTTCGGCAGCGGGATCGCCGTGAACGCCCTCGGATACGGCGACCCCGACGTGGCGCAGGCCATCGGCCAGCAGACGCAGCGCCTGATGCACGCCTCCAACCTGTATCATACCGAGCCCCAAGCGCGGCTGGCCAAGATGCTCGTGGAGCGCTCCTTTGCCGACAAGGTGTACTTTTGCAACTCGGGCACCGAGGCGGTAGAGGCAGCGCTCAAGTTCGCCCGCAAGTGGGCCAAGGTGAACGGCGGCTCGGAGCGGGATGAGTTCGTCGCCTTTTCCGGGGCCTTTCACGGCCGCACGATGGGCTCCCTGGCCCTCACCCCCCGCCCGCACTACCAGGACCCCTTCCGCCCGCTGATGCCGGGCAGCCGCTTTGCTACCTTTAACGACCTGGCCTCGGTCGAGGCCGTCATCGGAGAGCGGACCTGCGCCTGCATCGTAGAGCCCGTCCAGGGCGAGGGCGGCATCCATCCGGCGACGCCGGCCTTCTTGCGGGGCCTGCGGGACCTGTGCGACCGGACGGGCACCCTCCTGATCTTTGACGAGGTGCAGTGCGGCCTGGGTCGCACGGGCACCCTGTGGGCGCACGAGGCGTATGGCGTGACGCCCGACATCATGTCGCTGGCCAAGCCCCTCGGCGGCGGCCTGCCCATCGGCGCCACCCTCCTGACCCAGCGGGTGGCCGACGCCATCGGCCCCGGCGATCACGGCTCCACCTTTGCCGCCAACCCGGTGGTCTGCGCCGCCGCGCAGGTGGTGGTGGGCAAGATCGCCGAGCGCGCGTTCCTCGAGCACGTGTGCTGGTGCGGCGACTATCTCTCCAAGCGCCTGACGGACCTCCAGGAAGAGTGCGAAGACATCGTCGAGGTGCGCGGGCGGGGACTGATGTGGGGCGTAGAGATGCGCCGCGAGGTGGCGCCCATCGTGCAGGCCTGCCAGGAGCATGGGCTGTTGGTACTCTCGGCGGGCGCCAACGTGTTGCGGATGGTGCCGCCCCTCACCGTCGAGCAGGCAGATATGGACGAGGCCGTGAATATCTTCGGGGAGGCGTTGGGTGTTACCAACCACTGATGAACGACCGGAACGGGCGTCCCTAGAGCAACCGGCGGAGGTGTGCATCCGCACGGCGGTGAT